>NZ_JARJHW010000180.1:0-15220 GCF_040560175.1 Streptomyces panacea | reverse complement strand
GTCGTGTCTTCGAAGTAGCGCCGTCCGCCCGCAGGGCGGGGCCCGCGGCGTCTGGTGCGGTGCGTCGCAAGGCGGAGGATCGGTCTCGTACCGGGCGTACTCGGCCGACTCCGACAACGCGGCGAGGTGCGTCCCCTGTGGTCCATACATTCCGTTTACGCCGTTTTGCCGAGATGTGGAGGAAAATGGCAGGAGTAGAGAACCGACGGAGGCGAGCGATGACACGAACCCGCTATACCAAGGACCGCGGTCTGACCACCCGCATGGTGACGACCATGTTCCTGATCGGCCTGCTGTACGTGGTCCTGGTCGGTGTGCTGCTGGCCGTGCTGGGGAAGTTCTGGCCGGTGATCCTGATCCTCGTCGGGGTGCTTTTCGTCGCCCAGTTCTGGTTCAGCGACAAGATCGCCGCCTTCGGCATGGGCGCGCACGAGGTCACCCCCGAGCAGGCACCCGAGCTGCACGGCGCGGTGGACCGTATCTGCGCACTGGCCGATATGCCCAAACCCAAGGTGGCGATCTCGGACAGTGACATACCGAACGCCTTCGCCACCGGCCGTAGCGAACGCAGCGCACTGATCTGCGCCACCACCGGACTGCTCCGCAGACTGGAACCGGAGGAGCTGGAGGGCGTCCTCGCCCACGAGATGTCGCACGTCGCGCACCGTGATGTCGCCGTCATGACCATCGCGTCGTTCCTGGGTGTGCTGGCGGGCCTGCTGACCCGCTTCGCGCTCTACAGCGGGCTGTCGAGGAGCGCCGGCAACTCCGGCCCCCTGGGTCTCGCGATCCTGGTGATTCCGCTGGTCAGCGCGGTGGTGTACGCGGTCGGCTTCCTGCTCACGCGGCTGCTCTCCCGCTATCGCGAGCTGTCCGCCGACCGTACGGCGGCGCTGCTCACCGGACGGCCCTCGGCACTCGCCTCCGCGCTGACCAAGGTGGACAGCCAGATGGCGCGGATCCCGACGAGGGACCTGCGGAAGGCGGAGCCGTACAACGCCTTCTTCTTCGTGCCGGCCTTCTCCTCCGGCGAGAGCCTGGGGCGGCTGCTCTCCTCCCACCCGACACTGGAGCAGCGGCTGGACCAGCTGGGCCGCATGTCCGCCGAGCTCGCCCGCCCGTGAACCCGTTCCCGTGAACCCGTTCCCGTGAACCCGTGTTCGTCCGATCGTCACCGTGAGGAGCTGGTCCCGTGGGCCTACTCGACACCATCCTCGGCCGGAGCAAACCGGTCCGCCCCGATCTCGACCAGCTTTTCGCCCTCCCGTCCGCCGCACTCACCCTCCAGGCCGGGGCCGGCTACACACCCACCGGCCTCGGCTCGGTCTGTTTCGCCGGCGTCGAGGGCGGTGGCTTCGCCCGGATCAGACAGGACGTACAGGAACTGCTCGACGCGGACACCGGCGAAGACAGCCACCCCGTGGAGTTCAGCCAGGATTCGTACGGCTACACCTGGCTGCTCGCCCGACAGGCGCCCGGCGACACGGCCACGCTGGTCAACGATCTGCACGCGGTCAACACTCTTCTCCAGGACGGTGGGTTCGGCCCGCAGCTCCTCTGCTCACTGATCAGTTTCCGGGACGCGGAGCAGCGGCCGCTCGCCCTCGTCTACCTCTACAAGCGCGGCACCTTCTACCCCTTCGCACCGCTGCCCGGTGCCGGCGAGAAGCGGGACAACCAGCGGGAGCTACAGGTCAGAGCGGTCCTCGGCGACGACCTGCGGATCGAGTCGGACCTCGCCCGCTGGTTCCCCGTCTGGGGTGCCCCCGGGCTGTGACCGGGCCTCGGCGGTCCGCCGCGCCGTCGCCGCGGGCCTCGGCGCACCGGGTTCGGGCAGGGTACGGAACAGCGGCCGGCTCGGCGCGGGCATCAGGATCAGTGGTGTCGGGGCCCCACGCAGCGATGTCGCGTCGGCGACCGTCCCGATGACGGGGCCGGCCGAGCGGCTGGTCGTCGGCCGGCGCCTTCAGCGATGTCCTCCGCCGCACCTTCGGGCACACCCCAGGCACACATCGGTCCCGTCGCTGACGCCTGCCCGATGCGCGCCTGCCCGAAAGGGTGAACCGGCCGCCGAATACGGCGTGTTCCGGTGCCGGAGGCAGCACTGTGCGGAGGCGGGCGGACCTGCGCCGTAACCGCCGCACAGGGCATGGGGGAAGGGGGCCGGGAATGGCACGGGACAGGACACGGCGGCCGGTCTCGCTTCGGGACAGGGCGGGTTACCGGTTCGACCGCACGCTGGCCCGCAGCACCGGCACCCTGATGGGCTGGCTGGTGATCACCTGCCTGGCCGTCGTCGTCCCGGTGAGCGCGCTGCTGGCGTGGACGGACCCCGGCTCACCTCGATCGCTGTCCGGCCGGCTGACGGCGGCGTGGCGTACGAGCGCGGAGACGCTGCGCCTGGGCGCGATGACCGGCACACCGCTGCGCATGATGCTGTCCGCCCTTCTCGGGCTGGTCGCCCTGCTGTGCGTCTCGACTCTCGTCGGGGTGATCACCAACAGCCTGGCCGAGCGGATGGCGGAGTTGAGCCGTGGGCGGTCGACGGTCCTGGAGCAGGGGCATGTCGTCGTACTCGGCTGGTCGGACCAAGTGACCACGGTGGTGGCCGAGTTGGTCGCCGCCCAGGCCGAGCGGGCCGGGCGGACCGCGCGCCGGCCGCGAGCGGTCGTCCTGCTCGCCGACCGGGACAAGACCGAGATGGAACGGGCGCTGGCGGCCCATGCCGGTCCGGTCGGACGTGCCCGCCTCATCTGCCGCAGCGGTCCCGCGAGCGACCCCGCCGTACTCGCGCTGGTCAGCCCGCGCACGGCGAGCACCGTGCTGGTGCTGCCGTCCGGGGGACCGGGCGCGGACGCCGAGATTCTGCGGATCCTGCTCGCGCTGCGAGCCGTCATCGGCGAGGCGCCCGACGGGCCGCCGGTGCTGGCGGCGGTGCGGGACGACCACTACCGCGCGCCCGCCCGGCTGGCCGCGGGACCGCGCGGTACGGTCCTGGAGACCGACACGGTCACGGCCCGGCTCATCGCGCAGTGCGTCGGCCGCCCCGGTCTCTCCCTCGTCCTGCGCGACCTGCTCGACTTCGCCGGCGACGAGTTCCACGTCACCGACGCGACCGCCTTCCACGGCGGTCCCTTCGGCGCGGCGCTGCTGGGCCATGCCGACTCCTGCGTGGTCGGGCTGCTCACCCCCCAGGGGCGTACGCTGCTGAATCCGCTCGCCGACACCGTCGTCGCACCGGGGAGCCGGCTGATCGTCCTCACCCGCGACGAGGGCTCGGCACGGCCGGCGGACTGCCGGCATCTCGTCGACCCGTCGGCGATCGCCGCGGACCGGCCGGCGGCGGAGGAGCCCGCACATCTGCTGATGCTCGGCTGGAACCGGCGGGCGCCGCTCGTTGTGGGGCAGTTACGGCGGACGGCCCGGCCGGGTTCCGTACTGGACGTGGTGACGGACAGGGCGGTGCCCGGCCCACGGGAGCCGGAGCCGGAATCGGAATCGGAATCGGCGCGGGAGCCGGCTGCCGGGGCCCGGCTGACCGTACGGTTCCGGTCCGCCGCCCTGTCGCGGCCCGAGACCCTGCTCGGGCTCGACCTCACCCCGTACGACGGCCTGGTCGTCCTCGGCCCCGACCCGCGCGAGGGGCCGGACCGCCCCGACGACTGGACGCTGGTCACCCTGCTGGCCCTGCGGCTGCTGGAAGAACGCACGGGAGGACGGGAGTTACGCGTGGTCAGCGAACTCACCGACGACCGCAACCGCCCCTTGGCACCCGTCAACCCCGGCTCCGACGTCATCGTCAGCGGAGAGCTGACCGGACTGCTCATGGCGCAGATCGCGCAGAACCGGCATCTGGCGGCCGTGTTCGACGAGTTGTTCTCCGCCGACGGCAGCATGATCTGCCTGCGGCCCGCCGGGACCTATGTCCGTCCGGGCGTCGAGGCCACCTTCGCCACCGTCGTGGCCGCCGCACGCGATCGGGGCGAGTGCGCCATCGGCTACCGCCGTCACGACCGGCGGACGACGGCACCGGACCACGGGGTCCGGCTCAACCCCCACAAGGGCGAGCGACGCGCGTGGAGCCCGGAGGACCAGGTGGTCGTCATCACTACCGAAGCGGCCGAAGTGACGGAAGCGGCCGAAGCGGACGAACGGACCGCACCGGTCGACCCGGCCCCTGCTTCCACGCGGGACGCGGAAGAACACCGGCCTTGACGCCCCCGCCTGTGCCCATGCCGAAACACGACGACGGCCTGTCCGTACCACGAAAGGGTACGGGCCGACTCAGGCCGCCCGGTGATCGAGGGCGGCCGTGCCCGCTCGCAGCGACTCGCGATGGTCCCGGGCCGTGGTCATCAGCTCGTCGAGTGCCTCCCTGGTACGCATGAGGTCGGCGATGTGCTCGGAGAGCCGGTCGCGTTCCTCGGCCATCCGCTCCATCGCGGCGTCGGAGTTCTGCTCGCTGGGCCGTTCGACGCAGGGCAGCAGCGCGGCGATGGTCCGGCTGGAGAGCCCGGCCGCGTACAGCCGCTGGATGAACGCGACCCTCTCGGCCTCGCTGTCCGTGTAGTGCCGCTGCCCGCTGGGGCTGCGGGAACTGGCGAGCAGGCCCTGCTCCTCGTAGTAGCGCAGCGATCTGACGCTGACTCCGGTACGTGAGGCGAGTTCACCGATCCGCACAAGACCCTCCCGGCTGTGTCCTGCGTCACAGGGCTTGCCTCTGACGTCCATGTGAGGTTTTAGCGTAGCCGCAGTGTCCGAGGTCCGGACACCGCGGATCACGAAGGAGTCCTGACGTGACGTCCCTCTTCTCCAGTTACCGGCTCGGCGGCCTCACACTGCCCAACCGGGTGGTCATGGCCCCGATGACCCGGGTCCGGGCAGCGGCCGGCGGCCTGGCGACGCCGTCGATGGCGGCCTACTACGCGCAGCGGGCCACGGCCGGGCTGATCGTGAGCGAAGGGGTGCAGCCGAGCGCGATCGGGCAGTCGAACCCGGGGACTCCCGGACTCCACACCGACGAGCAGGTCGCCGCGTGGCGCCCCGTGACCGACGCCGTCCACACCAACGGCGGACGGATCTTCGCCCAGCTCATGCACGGTGGGCGGGTCTCGCACCCCGAGACCATCGGCACGCGACCGGTCGGACCCTCCGCCGTCGCCGCCGTCGGCGACGTGTTCACCCCGACCGGGCCCCAGCCCGCCCCGATGCCGCGCGCCCTGGACACCGCCGAAGTGCCCGAGCACGCCCTGTCGTACGCCCAGGCCGCCCGCCGAGCCACCGACGCCGGCTTCGACGGCGTCGAACTGCACGGCGCCAACGGCTACTTGATCTCGCAGTTCCTCTCCTCCAACGCCAACCTGCGTAACGACGCCTACGGAGGCCCGATCGGCCATCGGATCCGATTCGCCGTCGAGGCCGTGGCCGCCACCGCCGACGCGATCGGCGGACAGCGGACCGGCATCCGGCTCTCACCGGGCGGCACCTTCTGGGGAGTTGAGGAGACCGACGTCCCCGAGCTGTACGACGCGCTGCTGAGCGAGCTGGCCCAACTCGACCTGGCCTACATCCACATCGAGGCCACGGCCGACGACGAGATACTGGTCGCCCTGCGTCGGGCGTGGCCGGGCACCCTCGTCATGAACCCCACGCTCCCGATGGGACCGAAGCAGACCGGCAGGGACGACGCCGACCGCTGGCTCGGGCTGGGCGCCGACCTCATCAGCTTCGGCCGCGCCTTCGTTGCCAACCCCGACCTGGTCGAACGGCTGCGCGGCGGACTGCCCATCGCCCCCGTCGACGAGGCCACGTACTACCAGGGCGGTGACGCGGGCTATCTGACGTACGCGCCCCACGACTACGCGCCTCACGACTACGCGGCCTGACGCCGGGCCGCGCCCCTCGCCACCCGCGCTCCTCCCGTACGCCGTCGACGGGCGACTCCCGCCCGTCGACGGCCGGGCTCAGTCGGACGTCACCGCCTCCCACAGCAGCTGGACGGGATGCCAGGCGTCGCGCGCCGTGCCGTGGAAGATCTGCTGGCGGCAGGAGACCCCCGTGGCGACCACCACCGTGTCCGGCGGTTCGGCCGTGATCGCGGGGAAGAGACGGTCCTCGCCCACCGTCATCGACACGTCGTAGTGCTCCGACTCGAAGCCGAAGGACCCGGCCATCCCGCAGCATCCGGCGTCCAGTTCGACCACCGACACACCAGGGATACGGTTCAGCAGCGCGACGGTCGCGGCCGTGCCCACCTCCGCCTTCTGGTGGCAGTGGCCGTGGTAGACCAGCGTGCGCCCGGCGAGCCAGGAGTCCTCGCGCGGTCGCAGCCGCCCGTCGTCGATCGCCTCGACGAGCAACTCCTCGACCTGGCGCACCCTCCCCGCGATGTCCTTGACCGCCGGGTCGTCCGGCAGCAGGGACAGGTGCTCGTCGCGCAGTGTCATCAGGCACGAGGGCTCGCAGCCCACGACCGGCGAGCCGGCTTCCGTCGACCCGCTCAGGGTGTCCGCCAGATGGCGGGCCTTGTTCTTCGCGTCGTCCACCAGGCCCTTGGAGAGACTCGACCTGCCGCAGCAGACGCCGCTCTCCAGCCGTACGTCCCACCCCGCCCGCTCCAGCAGTTGGACGGCCGCCCGGCCGATGTCCGGCTCGGTGAAGGTGGTGAAGGAGTCGGCGAGATAGGTGACGGTGCCCTGGGTGACCGGATGCGCGGTGGCGTTACGGCGCCGGAACCAGCGCAGCAGGTTCTGGCGTACGAAGACGGGCAGCGGTCGCGCCGGGGCGATGCCCACCGTACGGTCCATCAGCCGGCGCACCAGCGGGAGGCGTCCCGGCAGATTGGACAGCGGCGCGGTCGCCGAGCCCAGCCGGTTCAGGAACCGGATCGATCCGAACAGGCGGGAGCGCAGCGGCACTCCATGGATGTCGTGGTGGTGCGAGAGCGCCTCGCTCTTGAGGGTCGCCATGTCGACGCCGAGGGGGCATTCGCTCTTGCACGCCTTGCACATCAGGCACAGGTCCAGGACCTCGTGCAGCCGCTCGTCCCCGAGCGCGGCGCGCGGGTCCGGTTCGGACAGGGCCTTGACGAGGGCCGCGGCCCGGCCGCGGGTGGAGTCCTCCTCCTTGCGGGTGGCCATGTACGACGGGCACATGGTGCCGCTGCCGGACTTGCGGCACAGGCCGATGTTCATGCACCGGTCCGCCGCCGCGCGCATGGCGCCCGTGCCGCCGCCCGGGTCGCCGCCCGAGCCGGGGCCCGCTCCCGCGCCGATGACCTCGAAGGAGAGCCGGGTACGCAGCGGCTCGGCGGGTGTCAGCGCCGCGTCCCGCAGATTCTCCGTCATCGGCCGCGCGTCCACGATCTTGCCGGGGTTGAGTACGTCGTTCGGGTCGAAGACTTTCTTGACCTGCCGCATCGCCTCGTACAGCGCGTCGCCGAAGATCTCCCGGTTGAACTCGCTGCGCGCCAGCCCGTCGCCGTGCTCACTGGAGTTGACGCCGCCGTACTCGGCGACGAGATCCTTGATCTCCTCCGCGACGCTTCGCATCCTGACCACGTCCGCCGGGTCGGCGAGGTCGAGATACGGCCGGATGTGCAGACAGCCGACCGAGCAGTGCCCGTAGAAACCGGCCGTCATCCCGTGCCGGTCGAGGACTTCCTTGAACCTCCTTGTGTAGTCGGCGAGATGGACGGGATCGACCGCGGTGTCCTCGACGAACGCCAGCGGACGCCGCGTGCCCTCGCTGGCCGCCATCAGCAGGCCGAGCCCGGCCTTGCGGACCTTCAGCAGGGAGGCCTGCTGTGCCGGGGTGACCGCTCGCAGGGTGTGATATCCGTGCCCGTGCCGGGACCACAGAGCCGTGAGCCGCTTCAACTGCCCCAGCAACTCGCCCTCGTCGTCACCGCTGAAGGAGACGAAGAGCAGGGCCTCGGGATCTCCGCTCAGCAGGTCGCCCAGCGCCGCGTACTCGATCTTGCGGCGCGACAGGTCGAGGATCGTACGGTCCATCAGCTCCACCGCGGCCGGGTCGCAGGCCAGCGCGTCCTGTGTCGCGTCGATGGCTCCGGCGACGGAGGTGAAGTGGCCGACGGCGATCACCGTACGGCCCGGCTTGGGCACCAGATCGACCAGCGCGCTGGTCGCGACGGCCAGTGTCCCTTCCGAACCGACGACGAACTTGGCCAGATCGAAGACGGTGTCCTCGCGCGCCAGCCGGTCCAGCCGGTAGCCGCAGGCGCGGCGCCAGTGGGCCGGGAAGCCCTCGGCGATGGCCGTCGAGTTGGCCCGTACGATCTCGGGCAACTCCCGGTAGAGCGCGCCCTCCAGGGTGGTCCGCGTGGCCCGGTGCGCGCGCTCGGCCTCCTCGACGCGGTCCAGCCGGATCCGGCTCGCGTCCGAGAGCACCACGTCGAGTTCGCGGACGTGGTCGATGGTCATGCCGTGGCGCACCGATCCGCTGCCGGCCGAGTTGTTGCCGATCATTCCGCCGATGGTGGCCCGGTTGCTGGTCGAGGTGTCCGGGCCGAACATCAGCCCCCAGGGGCTCGCGGCGCGGTTGAGCTGGTCCTGTACGACTCCGGCCTCCACCAGCGCCGTACCGCTGCCGGGGTCCAGCTCCACGACGCGGTTCATGTGCCGGGACAGGTCCAGGACCAGTCCGGGCCCGACGGTCTGGCCGGCCAGGCTCGTCCCGGCGCCGCGCGGCACCACCGACACCTGGTGGGCAGCGGCGGCGGCGACCGCCGCGGCGACGTCGTCGGCGTGCCGGGGGAAGACCACCCCGAGCGGGGTGATCGCGTACATGCTCGCGTCCCGTGCGAACAACTGCCGTGTGTAGTCGTCGAATTGGGCCTCTCCGTCGAGATCCCTGTCGAGGTCCCGCTGTAGCGCCCGGGCCGACTCCCGGCTCTCCGCGCTCTCATGGGTGGGGCGCTCGCCCCTGGTGACGGTCATGCTCGGCAACCTCCTCGGTGTTCAGCCCGCGCTCAGGACGTCCAGCGCCGCGTTGAGCCCGCTCGGATCGATACGTACGCCTGCCAGTTGAAGACCCATCTGCACCCCGGCGAGCGTGCCCGCGAGCGTCAGGTCGTTGAAGTGCCCCAGGTGACCTATCCGGAAGATCTGTCCGGCGAGTCTGCCGAGCCCGGCGCCCAGGGACATGTCGAACCGGTCCAGGATGATCTCCCGTACCTTGTCGGCGTCCACGCCGTCGGGCACCAGGACGGCGGTGAGCGCGGAGGAGTGTTCGCGGTCGTCCGCGCACAGCACCTCAAGTCCCCATCCCCGCACGGCGGTTCGAGTGGCGGCCGCATGGCGGTCGTGCCGGGCGAAGACCGCGGGCAGCCCCTCCGCCGCGAGCATCCGCAGCGCCTCGTCGAGCCCGTACAGCAGGTTGGTCGCGGGGGTGTACGGGAAGAAGCCGCGCCGGTTCGCCTCGATGATCGGCTGCCAGTCCCAGTACGACGTGCGCAGCCGAGAGGTGCGGGACGCGGCGAGGGCCTTCTCGCTGATCGCGTTGAAACTCAGGCCCGGTGGGAGCATCAGCCCCTTCTGGGAGCCGGCCACCGTGACGTCGACCCCCCATTCGTCGTGCCGGTAGTCGATGGAGCCGAGCGAGGAGATCGTGTCGACAAGGAGCAGCGCCGGGTGTCCCGTCGCGTCCATCGCCTGCCTGATCTCGGCGATCCGGCTGGTGACGCCGGTGGATGTCTCGTTGTGCACGACGCAGACGGCCTTGACTGTACGGGCGCTGTCGGCGGCGAGGCGTTCGGCGACGGCGTCCGGGTCGGCGCCGTGCCGCCAGTCGCCCGGCACGAAGTCGACGTAGAGACCGAGGTCGGTGGCCATGCGCTGCCAGAGGGTGGCGAAGTGGCCGGTCTCCACGTGCAGGACACGGTCGCCGGTGTTGAGGGTGTTGACGAGGGCGGCCTCCCAGGCTCCGGTGCCGGAGCCGGGGAAGATCACGACGGGTCCCGTGGTGCCGAACACCGGCTTGAGCCGGGCGAGCAGGTTCGTGGTGAACGCGGCGAATTCGGGGCCGCGATGGTCCGTCGTCGGCGCCGACATGGCGCGGAGTACCTGGTCGGGGACGTTGGTGGGGCCGGGGATCTGCAAGAAGTGCCGCCCGGTGTGAGTGGTCACGGTGGCCAACTCCCTTGAAATGCGTGCCACAATGTGGCACGGTGTGTCGTAAGATGGCACGGCGGAGCATATGAGCCAACCAGTCGGGAGTCAACGGATGCAGAGCGTTCTCAACGCACTTCGGGTACTGGAAGAGGTCGCCGCACGGCAGCCGGTGGGCGTCGCCGACCTGGCCCGCGCCCTCGGCCTGCCCAAGAGCTCGGCGCAGCGCGCGCTGCGCACCCTGGACGCCGCGGGCTGGATCCGCCCGGCCGGCGGCGAGGTCACCCGCTGGGTCCTGACCACCAAGGCGTTGCAGGTCGGACGCCGTGCCACCGGGGAGCTGAGTCTGCGCGACGTGGCCGTGCCGATCATGGAGGAGCTGCGCAGGCGCACCGACGAGACGGTCCATCTGACGGTCCCGGACGGGGACAAGGTGGTGCTGATCGAGCGCCTGGAGACGTCGAAGGCGGTGCGGATCATCCTGGCCCTGGGCACGCACCTGCCCTTCCACGCCTCCGCGAACGGCAAGGCCGTTCTCGCCGCGAGCGCCCCCGAGGTGATCGAGCGTCAACTGGCTTCGGGGCTGGAGGAGTTCACGACCGCCACCGTCACGGACCGGGACGCGGTGCTCGCCGAACTGGCGCTGATCCGGGAGCGCGGATACGCCACCAACAGCGGCGAATGGCGTGACGACGTCTCCGCCGTCGCGGCCCCCGTGCTGGGTGAGGCGGGTGCGCCGGTCGCGAGCATCAGCGTCAACATGCCGACGAGCCGGATGACCCCGGAGTCGACCGCCGCGCACGGCGCGCTGGTGAGCGAGACGGCACGGCAGGTCAGCGCGGCGCTGGGCCACTCGCGCCAGGGCTGAACGGGGCGTTCCACCAGGAGACTTGAGCAGGACGAGGCGGTCGTACGGCGAGGGCCGGGCCGCCTCGTTCCCGTCGTACGGCGAGGGCCGGGCCGTCTCGACCGGTCACCGTCCGGCCGGACGGGGGCCCGTCCCGCCCGACGCGAAAGGTTCCCGCAGGCCCCTTGACGCCGCCGGAAAACCTCTTCAATACTCCCGACTGCGGAAATCAATTTCCGTCTGGCGGAATGATTCACCCATCC
Organism: Streptomyces panacea; assembly: GCF_040560175.1. Taxonomy (NCBI): domain Bacteria; kingdom Bacillati; phylum Actinomycetota; class Actinomycetes; order Kitasatosporales; family Streptomycetaceae; genus Streptomyces; species Streptomyces panacea. The sequence goes on along the minus strand of NZ_JARJHW010000180.1, from coordinate 3,983 downwards.
CTGGGCTGCTCCGGGACCGTGGGGAGTCGTTCGCGCGCCGTCTCACATCCCGGCATCTCCGGTGCCGCGCGCACCCCTCGTCATGCGCCGACGCGCCAGGGCGCCAACGTGCCCCGGTGTGACACGACATGACCTTCGGCCGACGGCAAGGGAGCCCTCGTGTCAGACCAAGTCATCTCCATCATCGCCCTCGTACTGATCTTCGCCGTCGCGACCTTCTCCGCGGTCCATCTGGGCGTCCTCGCGATCGTCGCGGCGTTCATCGTCGGCTCCACCGTGGCTGAGGAGTCCAGCGACGACATCTTCGCCGGTTTCCCCGGCGACCTGTTCGTCGTGCTGGTCGGCGTGACCCTCCTGTTCGGAATCGCGAAGAGCAACGGCACCGTCGACTGGCTCATCGACGCGGCGGTGAAGGCGGTGCGCGGCAGGATCGCCTTCATTCCCTGGGTCATGTTCCTGGTCACCGCCGTCCTCACGGCGGTCGGCGCGGTCACGCCCGCGGCGGTCGGGATCGTCGCGCCCATCGGGCTGGGATTCGCCGCGACGTACGGCATCAGCCCGGTGCTCATGGGGCTGTTCATCGCCAACGGGGCCAGCGCGGGCGGCTTCTCGCCCATCGGGGTCTTCGGCAGCATCACCAACAACGTGGTCGAACGCAACGATCTGCCCGGCGACCCCGCGCTGCTCTTCACGGCGTCGTTCCTGTTCAACGTCGGCCTGTGTGTCATCGTCTTCCTGCTGTTCGGCGGGCGGCAGTTGCTCGGGCGAATCGCGACGGGCACCGGGAAAGAGGCGAGCGACGCGGCCGACGGAACCACGCCGCCGGAGCCCCTCCGTCTCGACCTCCCGCGCGCGCTGACCCTCCTCGGACTGCTCAGCCTGGTCGCCGGCGCCCTCTTCTTCGACCTGGACGTGGGCCTGATGGCGCTCACCATCGCCGTCGTCCTGTCCCTGGTCGCCCCGAAGTCGGCCAAGGGCGCCGTGGACCGGTGCGCGTGGTCCACCGTGCTGCTGGTCTGCGGCATCGTCACGTACGTGAGCCAGATGGAGCGCATCGGCACCATCGACTTCCTCGGCGAGCGGGTCGCGAGCATCGACGCCCCACTCCTCGGCGCCCTGCTGATCTGCCTCATCGGCGCCGTGGTGTCGGCCTTCGCCTCGACCACCGGCATGCTCGGGGCGCTGATCCCCTTGGCGGTCCCGTTCCTGCTCACCGGCCAGGTGGGAGCCGTGGGGCTCATCACCGCACTGGCCATATCCGCGTCGATCGTGGACGCGTCGCCCTTCTCCACGAGCGGCGCGCTGGTGACCGCCAACACCCCCGCCGATCAGCGCGAGCTGGTCTTCCGCCGCCTGATGGCCTGGGGCCTGGGGATCGCCCTCGTGGGCCCGCTGGTCACCTGGTGCCTGTTCGTGGTCCCCGGCTCGCTCTGACCGGTCGTCAGCCCCGGAAACGGCCGCCGGCCCCCCGCGGATCACCGCGGGAGGCCGACGACTGTGTACGAGGGGTCTTAGTTGTTGTCGCCGAAGATGACAACGGTGTTGAAGCTGTCGTTGATCCAGGTGGAGACGAATTCGCTGTTCACGATGCTGTTGCCACGGTCGTGCTCGCCACCGCGGTCGGTGGCGGCGGCGGCACCGGCGCTGCCGAGGAGGGTGAGGGCGGCGAGCGCGGTGGCGGCGACTGCTGTGCGGATGCGCATGGGAATTCTCTTTCTACGTTGCTGCGGGGACTTTCGGACACTGCACCCATAGACGCCGGACGCTCCTCGATAACCGAGCGGCGGGCGAGACCACTCCGATGCCGGACGGCATCGCGAATACGGCGGTAGGGGCGGAGGTGTGAACGTCGAAATTAAGTCAGTCGCTTGCTTTAGTTGAGAGGGGGCGGTTAACTGATCACGTACTCGAATCACGTACTCGAAGCCGACCCCGAGGAAGTGCGATGGGTGATCCCGCGCAAAGTGCCGGTACGCTCATGCCCGTGAGAGGGAAGACCGGCCGGGGGGAACGCGCCGACGCGACGCGGGAGTTGATTCTCGCCACGGCGGAGCGCATGTTCGCCGAGCACGGAGTGTTCGCCGTCTCCAACCGGCAGGTCAGCGAAGCGGCCGGACAGGGCAACAACGCCGCCGTCGGCTACCACTTCGGTACGAAGACGGATCTCGTACGGGCCATCGCGCGCAAGCACACCGAACCGGTCGAAGAGATCCGGCAGCGGATGGTCGCCGACATCGGCGGTTCCCCCGAGGTACGGGACTGGGTGGCCTGTCTCGTACGCCCGATCACCGACCATCTCGCCGCGCTGGGCAGCCCCACCTGGTACGCCCGGTTCGCCGCCCAGGCGATGACCGACCCGGGTCTGCGCGAGATCGTGGTCCACGACTCGCTCACCGCTTCCTCGCTGCACCGGATCATCCAGGGGCTCGACACCTGCCTGCCGGATCTGCCGGCCGAAGTACGGGCCGATCGCGGTGACATGGCCCGCCATCTGATGGTGCACATCTGCGCCGAGCGGGAGCGTGCGCTCGCCCTCGGCGCCGCCACACCACGGTCGAACTGGGACGACGCCGGGACGGGCCTGATCGACGCGATCGTCGGGCTGTGGCTGGCCCCCGTCACACAGCCCTGACCACCCCTCACTCTCCCACCTCTTCAACCCTGATCGCCTCGCCCTGGCCCTCTCATGCCCTGGGCGCTGTCGAGGCCACCCCTGCGACCCTACGTTCCTCGCCGAACCGCAGACGGAGGAGTTCCGACGATGACAGAGACGGTGGACCGGACACCGCACACCACACCCCGAGAGGCCGCCGACGTGCTGGTGGTCGGCGCGTCCGCCGCCGGGCTGACCACGGTGGAAGCGCTACGACGCCACGGCTTCACCGGCAAGGTGACGGTGCTCGGCGCCGAGACACACGCGCCGTACGACCGGCCACCGCTGTCGAAGCAGGTACTCGCCGGCACCTGGCAGCCCGACCGGGCCCAACTGCGCCCGAGGGAAGCGCTCACGGCGCTGGGCGCCGAGTTCGTCCTCGGCGACCCGGCGGTCGGCCTGGACGCCACTACCCGCACGGTGCGCACCGCGTCCGGACGCACCCTGCGTGCCGAGGCGGTCGTCGTGGCCACGGGTACAAGACCCCGCACCCTCCCCGGACAAGCCGGTCTGGCCGGGGTCCACGTACTGCGCACCCTCGACGACGCGCTCGCGCTGCGCGCAGGACTTCTCCGCGCCGCACGACTCGTGGTCGTGGGAGACGGCGTGCTCGGCTCGGAGGTGGCCGCCACCGCCCGCACCATGGGCCTCGACGTCACCGTCGCGGGACCTCAGCACGCGCCCATGGCGAACCAACTCGGCCACGGCGTCGCCGACATGCTCGCCGCACTGCACACCGCGCGCGGGATCCGCCTGCGGCCGGGCGCCGGTGTCCGGGGACCGGTCGGCAGTGCCGGCACCGTCACCGGGGTACGTCTCGACAACGGTGAGGTGCTGCCCGCAGACCTCGTCGTGGTGGCGATCGGCGCCGATCCGGTGACCGACTGGCTCCAGGACAGCGGTCTGCGGGTGGACAACGGCCTTGTCTGCGACTCCCGTTGCCGGGCGGGCGAGGGCGTGTACGCCGTCGGGGACGTGGCGCGCTGGCATCACGACCGACTCGGCGCGCTGCTGAGGCTGGAGAACCGGACCAACGCCGGCGAGCAGGCCATGGTCGTCGCGGCCAACATCCTCGGCGGCGACCGGGCGTACACACCCGTGCCGTACTTCTGGACCGACCAGTTCGACACGAAGATCCAGGTGCACGGCGTCGTTCCCGCAGGCGCCGACGCCGAGATGACCGTCGTGGACGGAGACCCGTCGACCGGGCGGTTCGTCGCGCGGTACCGACGAGAGGGCCGAGTCACCGGCGTACTCGGCTGGAACATGCCCAAGCAGACCCGGCTGCGCCGTCAGGACGTCGCCGACGCGCTCACCGACGGACCGGTTC
>NZ_JARJHW010000018.1:0-65445 GCF_040560175.1 Streptomyces panacea | reverse complement strand
CCCGCGTCGTTGGTGGCACCGCTGCCGCCGCCGCGCTCGCCACCGTCGGATACGGCACGGCGAACGTGCTCCGCGGCCCCACCGTCAAGCGCGTCACGGTGCCCCTCGCGAAGCTGCCGCGCGCCGCGCACGGCTACCGGATCGCCGTCGTCAGCGACATCCACCTCGGTCCGCTGCTGGGCAAGGCCCACGCGCAGCGCATCGTGGACACCATCAACTCCACGAACCCCGATCTCATCGCCGTCGTCGGCGATATGGTCGACGGGACCGTCGCCGACCTCGGCCCGGCGGCCGAGCCGCTGGCCGGGCTCAAGGCGCGGCACGGCTCGTACTTCGTCACCGGAAACCACGAGTACTTCGGCAACGCGGGCGAATGGGTCGACCACGTAAGGGAGTTGGGGCTGCACCCGCTGGAGAACGCCCGGGTGGAGATCGACGGATTCGATCTGGTGGGCGTCAACGACATCGCGGGCGAGGAGGAGGGCGAAGGCCCCGACTTCGCCAAGGCGCTCGGCGGGCGCGACACGGCGCGGGCGTCCGTACTCCTCGCGCACCAGCCGGTCGTGATCCACGACGCGGTGAAGCACGGCATCGACCTCCAGCTGTCGGGGCACACGCACGGCGGCCAGATGTGGCCGGTGAACTACATCGCGCAGGCGTCCAACCCGACCCTGGCCGGGCTTGAGCAGTACGGCGACACCGCGCTGTACGTGACGCGCGGGGCCGGTGCGTGGGGCCCGCCGGTACGGGTCGGGGCGCCGTCGGACATCACGGTCGTACAGCTGGCGTCCCGCCAGGCCTGACCGGCCCGACCTGCCCGACGCTCACCCGCACCGAAATCCGCCGCCCCGCGTCGCGGGGCGGCGGACGGCGCCGATACGCGGGAACCCCCCGGGGCCGCGACCGTGGCGGTCCGCGGTCCCCGGTCCGCGGTCCCCGGTCCGCGGCCCCCGGCCCCCGGCTCCGAGGGCGACCCGGTGTCCATCGGGCCTGGCGCCCTGTTGCCACACGCCGACGCCGTACCTCAGCTCGGCAGCGTGACCGTCACAGCCAGGCCCGCGCCCGGGGCCGTCCGTACCGCCACGGCCCCGCCGTGCGAGCGCACCACCGCCTGCACGATCGCCATCCCGAGCCCGCTGCCCGCGCCGCCGCCCCCGGCCCGGAAGAAGCGGTCGAATATCCGGTCCGCGTCCTCGTCGCTCATCCCCGGCCCCTCGTCGGAGACGCACAGCCGCACCTCGCCCCCGTCCGAGCGCCCCAGCTCCACCCGGACGGGCGCGTCGGCGGGCGTGTGGGTGCGGATGTTCGCCAGCAGGTTGCCGATGACCTGCCGCAGCCCCGACTCGTCCGCCTGCACGAGCACCGTGCCCGCCGCCGCCACGTCGAGCGGCCGGTCCGGCTGCTGCGCCCGCAGGTCGTCGGCCGCGTCGCGGACCAGCCGGCTCAGATCGACCGGGCGCAGCCGCAGCACCGGCCGCTGGTCCAGCCTGGCCAGGGTGAGCAGTTCGTCGACGAGCCGGGCCATGCGGTCCGCCTCGCCGGTCATCCGGGCCAGCGCGCGGCTGCGTTGGGCCGGTTCGCCCAGCATCCCCCTCTCGTACAGCTGGAGGTAGCCGCGGATCGCGGACAGCGGCGTACGCAGCTCGTGCGACGCGTCGGCGACGAACCGCCGCAGTTGCGCCGTGCTGCGCTCGCGCGTCACGTACGCCGACTCGACCTGCTGGAGCATGGCGTTGAGGGCGAGCCGCAGCTGCTCGATCTCAATGACCGGATCGTGCCGGCCGGGGACCCGGCGGGTCAGATCGCCCTCGGCGATGGCCGTCGCCGTCTCGACCATGTCCCCTAGCGGTCGCAGCGTACGGTTCGCGCTCATCAGGGTGATCATCGCGAGCAGGACGAGCAGCAGTCCGCCGAAGGCGGCGTCGAACTTCAGCGCGCGCAGCAGGCTCTCCTGCACCGCCTTGGTGGAGGTGGAGATCAGCACGGTGGTGCCGTCGCTGAGGCGGGCTCCCACCAACCGGTACGGGTCGCCGTTCACCTTCACCTCGCGGACGCCCGTCTCCTCGCTCAGCGCCGTCGGGTCGGAGATCGCCCGCGCCAGGTCACGCTGCCGCTCGGTCGGGACGACGCCCGCGAAGTCCATCGCCCTGCCCCGCGCGTCGACGGCGACGAAGACCGACTCGGGGGGCGGCAGCGCTCCCGCACCCGGCCGGCGGGGCGAGATCTTCTCCACGATCGCCGCGAGCGAACTCAGCGACTCGATCTGGTTGATGGAGAGTTCCGAGCGCTGCAACCCGTCGCGGGACATGGTCAGTTCGCTGTCGATCGCGTCCAGCAGATAGTGCCGCAGTCCGAAGAGGCTGACGGCGGTCGCGATGGTGATGCCCAGCGCGAGCAGCACCACGTTGATCAGCGTCAGCTTCGAACGCAGCGAATGCGTACGGGGCTTGGGCCGCCGGAAGGGCGAGGAAGGACAAACGGTCGAGGAAGGCCGAACGGTCGAGGAAGGCCGGGCGGGCGAGGCAGGCCGAACGGGCGAGGCAGGCCGGAAGAACAGGGAAGCCCGGAAGGGCCGGGGAAGGCCGACGCGCGGCCTCACGGGGAGTCCTGACTGGCGAGACCGTAGCCCACCCCGCGTCTCGTCATGATCAACGGCGGCCCGTGCGCGTCGAGTTTGCGCCGCAGATAGCTGATGTAGGTCTCCACCACCGTGGACTCGGCCGCGTGCTCGTACCGCCAGACGTGCCGCAGCATCTGCTCCTTGGTCACCACCGCACCGGCGTTGCGCACCAGGAACCGCAGCAGCGCGTACTCGGTCGGGGTCAGATCCACCGTGCGCCCCGCCCTGCGCACCGTGTACGTCGCCTCGTCCAGCTCCAGATCCCCGTACCGCAGCGGCGGCCGGGCCGCGATCCGGTCCTCCGGCAGGGTCCTGCGCAGCACCGCCCGGACCCGGGCGACCACCTCGTCCACGTTGAACGGCTTGGTGATGTAGTCGTCACCGAGCGACAGCCCGCCGACGATCTCGGCGGGCGCGTCCCGCGCGGTGAGGAAGACCACCGCCATCCGCGGGTGCGAGAGCCTCAGTTGGTGGGCGATGTCGCGGCCGTCGCCGTCCGGGAGCATCACGTCGAGCAGCGCCACGTCGGGGCGTGTGCGCCGTACCGCCTCCGCCGCCTCCCGTACCGAGCCCGCCACCACCACCTCGAACCGGTGGTAGCGCAGGGCGATGGTCAGGACGTCGGCGATGCTCGGCTCGTCCTCGACCAGGAGCACGGTCGCTGCATCCGTCGTGGTCATGGCTCCAGTATCCGCGCGCGACCCGCTCCGACCGGTGGGCGCTGCCTTGGAGTTCCTTGAGAGTCATGGCCGCGACCCGCCCGCGGCGGTGCCCCGACCTGATTCTGGGGACCCGGCCGAACTGGCCGATCACGAGCGGAAGGAACGACTGTGGAGGCATGGGCACGGTGGTGCTACCGGCACAAGCTGGTGGTCCTGGTGCTGTGGGTGGGGGCTCTGGCAGGTCTCGGAGTGGCCGGCGGCACGGCGGGCGGCAACTACGCGAACATGTTCGGCATCCCCGGCACCGACTCGTCGCGGGCGTACGAGCGGATGGCCGAGGTCTTCCCCGAGAGCGCGGGCGACACGGTCAACGTGGTGTGGCGCGTCGACTCGGGGGCCGTCGGCGACGCCGCCGTACGGGACCGGCTCGAACCGGCCCTCGACCGGATCGGATCCCTGCCGGGCGTCGGGGACGTCCTCGGCCCGTACGGTCCCGGGCCCGGCGGCGCGGCGCGGATCAGCGAGGACGGGCGGACCGCGTACGCGCAGGTGACCTTCGCCGAGCAGGCCGACGCCGTACCGATGGAGCTGGTCCAGGATGTCGTCGACACGGCGCGGGGCGCCGAGCGCGCCGGGCTCCAGGTCGAGCTCGGCGGGCAGGCCATCACCCGTATCTCCGCGCCGCCGACCGGTATGGCCGAACTGGTCGGCATCCTCGCCGCGGGCGTCGTCCTCTTCCTCGCCTTCGGCTCGCTCTTCTCGATGCTGCTGCCGATCACCGTGGCGGTCTTCGGCGTCGGCACCGGGCTCATGTCGACGCTGCTGCTCAGCCACGTGGTCGACGTACCCGAAGTGGCGTCGCTGCTCGGCTCGTTGATCGGTCTCGGCGTCGGCATCGACTACGCGCTGTTCATCGTCACCCGCCATCGCAGAGCCATCCTCGGCGGCAGTTCGCCCGAGGACTCGGCCGCCCTCGCCCTCAACACGGCGGGCCGGGCCGTGCTCTTCGCGGGCGGCACCGTCTGCATCGCGCTCGCCGGCATGCTGGTGACACGGATGAGCTTCCTCGAAGGCGTCGTCATCGCGACGTCGCTGACCGTCGTCCTGAGCGTGCTGGCCGCGATCACCCTGCTGCCCGCACTGCTCGGACTGCTCGGCGAGCGGGTACTGAGCCGCCGGCAGCGCCGCGGGCTGGCGGCCGACGGGCCCGAACCCGCCGAGGCGAAGGGCGCGGCGGCCCGCTGGTCGGCCGGTGTCCAGAAGCGCCCGAAGGCCGTCGCCGCCGTCGCTGTCGTCGTGATGGCCGCGCTGGCGATCCCGGTCCTGTCACTGCGGCTCGGCGCGACCGACCAGGGCAACCACCCCGAGGACCGGACGACCCGGCAGGCGTACGACCTGCTCGCCGAGGGCTTCGGCCCCGGCTTCAACGGACCGCTCCAACTCGTCGCGGAGACGGGCGGACTCGGCGACCCGGGCTCCCCGGACGTCAAGGCGGCCGTGGACGCGCTGGTCGAACGGGTCGCCGCCGACGACGGCGTGGCGATGGCCGCCGCGATGCCCGTGCCGTCCGGATCACCGGTCCCCGTCACGGTCATCCAGGTCGTCCCCACCACCTCGCCGCAGGACGCGAAGACCGACCAGCTCATCGACCGGCTGCGTGACGACGTCATCCCCGACTCCGGGATGGAGGTCCATGTCGGCGGAGTGACCGCCGTCTTCAAGGACTTCTCCTCCGTCACCGCCGACCGGATGCCCCTGTTCATCGCCACCATCATCGGCCTCGGCTTCCTGCTGCTGCTCCTCGCCTTCCGTTCGATCGTGGTGCCGCTGACGGCGGCCGTGATGAACCTGGTCGCCGCGGCGGCGTCCTTCGGCGTGCTGGTCGCGATCTTCCAGTGGGGCTGGGGGGCCGAGCTGCTCGGCTTCGGCAAGGAGGGTCCGATCACCGCGTTCCTCCCGGTGATCATGCTGTCGATGCTGTTCGGGCTCTCGATGGACTACCAGGTCTTCCTCGTCAGCCGGATGCACGAGGAGTGGGTCCACACGAAGGACAACGCCCGCGCGGTACGGGTGGGGCTCGCCGAGACCAGCCGCGTCATCAACTCCGCCGCGCTCATCATGATCTGCGTCTTCGGGGCGTTCGTGCTGAGCGGTGACACCGAGGGGGCCATGGCGGGGGTCGGGCTGGCCGCCGCCGTCGCGCTGGACGCGTTCGTCCTGCGTACGGCACTGGTCCCGGCGGTGATGCACCTGCTGGGACGGGCCAACTGGTGGCTGCCGGGATGGCTGGACAGGCGGCTCCCGCACCTGGCGGTGGAGGCGCCCGGGGCAGCCGCGCCGGCGACGACCGACGCGCCCTCCGGTGAAGAGGGGCACTCCGGCACCACCGTCGTCCACGGCTTCGTCCGTACGGAGGAGGGCGCGCCCGTCGCCGACGCCGTACTGACCCTGGTCTCGTCCGGGGGCAGGCAGCTCGACCGGGTGGCGACGCTCGCCGACGGCGGGTACATCCTCAGCGCACCGGTCGGCGGCTCGTACCTGCTGGCCGTGACGTCCGGTGCGTACGAGCCGTGGACCCGGCACATCGTGGTCGGCGTCGATCCGCTCGTCCACGACCTGACACTCAGCCCCTCGGAGGCCGCGTCACCATCGCGCCCGGCATGAACTCCAGCAGCAGTTCGTGGAGTTGACGTACGACGGGACGCAGCAGCCGGTAGCGGGAGAGCGCGATCACCCGGGCGACGACAGGTGTGGCCCGTACCACGAGCCGGCGGCTGCGCTCGGCGTCCGGGGTCCGGTCGTACACCCAGTACAGGACGAGGCCCATCTGGAGCAGCCACAGCAAGTGCGGTAGCTGTTCGGCCAGTTCGGGGTCCATCCGGGCCGACGAGCCGGCGAGTACGCGCTCGTGGACGGCGACGGCGGCCTCGCGCGCCGGGGCGGACTCCGGGGAGAAGGGGCTGAGCGGGCTGTCGGGGTCGGCCGCGTTCTTGAAGAACTGGGCGGCGAAATGGTGGTACGGCTCCGCCGTGTCCAGCCAGGTCAGCAGGACGTCCCGGAGACGGACCGCCAGATCCGGCTCGTCCGCCAGCACGGCCGTGACGGCCGCCTCGTGCTCGGCCGCGATCCGGTCGTAGAAGCCCTGGACGAGATGTTCTTTGGAGGAGAAGTAGTAGTACGCGTTCCCGACGGAGACGCCCGCCTCCTTGGCGATGGCCCGCATGGTCGTCCGGTCGTAGCCGTTCTCCTCGAAGAGGCGCAGCGCGGTTTCGAGGATGAGCGTGCGGGTCTGCTCGCTCCGGGAGGCCTTGATGTCGGTGCAGTCCTTCGGCTCTCGCACTTCGGGGCCCGGTCGCTTCCCGCACGCCGGCCGGGCCTGAACGGGGGACGGCGCGTCGCACCACCCACGCGAACATGATGCCGTCCGCCGCCTCATCGGGAAGAGTCGGCCCCATGATGCGTGCGGAGGATGTGCTGGCCGTCCTGGACCTGCTCGACCGGGCCGGCATCGAGGTCTGGCTCGACGGCGGCTGGGGCGTCGACGCCCTCCTGTGCGAGCAGACCCGGCCCCACGAGGACCTGGACATCGTCGTACGCGCCGAGAGCCTGGCCGACTACGGGCGGACGATGCGCGACCACGGCTTCCGGCTGTTCCGGGACGACGGGCCGTACAACCATGTGCTGGTGGACGACGGCGGGCGGCTGGTCGACGTCCACGCGGTGGACCTCGGCGGCGCCACCCGTACGGACGAGCGGGGCGTCGAGGTGTACGGCCCCGGCGGCCTGCCCTATCCGGTGGGCTCGCTGACCGGCAGCGGGCGGGTGCGGGGCCGCCGGGTCGGCTGCGGCACGGCGGAGTTCCAGGTCGCCTCGCACACCGGGTACGCGATCGACGAGGACGACGAACGCGACGTCCTGGCCCTGCACCACCGGTTCGGCGTACCGCTGGCCGGGCGGGTGCGCGCGTGGCACGAGGAGGACGGGTGGGGCGTGCTGGACGCCGCCAACCTCCTTGAGGACGTCTGGGCGCACTTCTCGGCCGTCGCCGGCGACGACTGCGTCGAGCCGAGGGCGGGCCAGGCCGTCACGTTCACCGTCGAGGAGGCGGAGCAGGACGGATATCGCCGACGCGCGGTGACCGTCTGGCCCGAAGGAGCCGCGACCCCGGCCGCCACTCCCGCCACGACCCCCGCCACGGCCTCGCCCACCACCTCCACCGTCACATGGAGCTGAGCGAACGGGCGTAGCCGATCTGGCCCATGATGATCTGGAAGCTCTCCGGACCGGTCGCGGGGATCATGGTCGAGTGGTGCTTGCCGCCGCTGGTCACCATCACCTGGATGAAGCCGGTGGTCGTCCGCTCCTTCATCAGCAGGAAGAGCAGACCCAGCAGGCAGAAGATGAAGAAGACGACCGCCAGGACGATGGCGTGCGCCGGGATCTTCTCCTCCGTACGCGACATGTCGGTCGCGTTCCACACCGCGCCCTGGATGGGCAGCGTGCCGGAGGGCGTCACGATCCCGTGGTTCATGACGGTGATGTCCCCGATCGACACCAGCGGCGCTCCGCCGCCCTGCGGCGCGTGCATGGGCAGGCCAGCCCCCAGCGTCGGGTCGTACCCCGGACCGCCCTGGCCGAGATAGCCGTAACCCGGCGCCGGGTTCGGATAGCCGTAGCCCGGCTGGGCGGGGCCCCATCCATATGCCCCGTCCGAGCCGTCCGGACTCGGGTTCGGATTCGCCTGGCTCATGTCTCCCCGCTTCCCCTGGTACCGCTTGGTCCAGGGCCTGTTGTTCGGATCAGGCCCTGACCGAATCCTGGCACAGAAAGGGCCCGCTCCGTACGGGCCGTCACGGCTTCGTACGGAAAACGGGCCCCACTCCACTGGCGCGCCGCGCGCTCAGAAGCGCCGGGTGATCAGCGCGCGCTTGACCTCCTGGATCGCCTTGGTGACCTCGATACCGCGCGGGCAGGCGTCCGTGCAGTTGAACGTCGTGCGGCAACGCCACACCCCGTCCTTGTCGTTGAGGATCTCCAGGCGCTGCTCGCCGGCCTCGTCACGCGAGTCGAAGATGAACCGGTGCGCGTTGACGATCGCCGCCGGGCCGAAGTACTGCCCGTCGTTCCAGAACACCGGGCACGACGACGTGCACGCCGCGCACAGGATGCACTTCGTCGTGTCGTCGAACCGCTCGCGGTCCTCCGCCGACTGGAGCCGCTCGCGCGTCGGTTCGTTGCCGGTGGTGACCAGGAACGGCATCACGTCGCGGTACGCCTGGAAGAACGGGTCCATGTCCACGACCAGGTCCTTGAGGACCGTGAGCCCCTTGATGGCCTCGACCGTGATCGGCTTCGCGACGCCCGTCTTCTTGTCGAGCGACGTGATGTCCTTGATCAGCGTCTTGCACGCGAGGCGGTTCTTGCCGTTGATCCGCATCGCGTCCGAGCCGCAGATCCCGTGCGCGCAGGAGCGCCGGAAGGTCAGCGAGCCGTCGACGTCCCACTTGATCTTGTGGAGGGCGTCGAGCACGCGCTCCTTGGGGTCGATCTCGATCGAGAAGTCCTCCCAGCGGGACTCGTCGGAGATCTCCGGGTTGAAGCGGCGGATCCGCAGCGTGACCGTGATGTACGGCGATGCCGCGGACTCGGCCTCGGCCTTGTCCAGTAGGGGAGTTGCCATCAGTACTTACGCTCCATCGGCTGGTAGCGGGTCTGGACGACCGGCTTGTAGTCGAGACGGATGGACTCCGTGCCGTCGTCGCCGACCTCGCGGTACGCCATGGTGTGGCGCATGAAGTTCACGTCGTCCCGGTTGGGGAAGTCCTCGCGGTAGTGACCGCCGCGCGACTCCTTGCGGGCGAGCGCCGACACGGCCATCACCTCGGCCAGGTCGAGCAGGTTGCCCAGCTCGACGGCCTCCAGCAGATCCGTGTTGAAGCGCCGGCCCTTGTCCTGGATGGACACGCGCAGATAGCGGTCGCGCAGCTCGGCGATCTTCTCGACGGCCGTCAGAATCGTCTGCTCGGTGCGGAACACCATGACGTTCGCGTCCATGGTCTCCTGGAGCTCGCGGCGGATGTCCGCCACCCGCTCGTGGCCCGTCGCCGTACGCAGCCGCTCGACCTGCGCCTGGACCAGCTCGGCCGGGTTCTCCGGGAGTTCGACGTGGTCGTGCTTGGCCGCGTACTCGGCGGCGGCGATCCCGGAGCGCTTGCCGAAGACGTTGATGTCGAGCAGCGAGTTGGTGCCCAGCCGGTTGGCGCCGTGCACCGACACGCACGCGACCTCGCCGGCCGCGTACAGACCGGGCACGACGGTCGTGTTGTCGCGCAGCACCTCGCCCTGGACGTTGGTCGGGATGCCGCCCATCGCGTAGTGCGCGGTGGGCTGGATCGGGATCGGGTCCGTGTACGGCTCGATGCCCAGGTACGTACGCGCGAATTCGGTGATGTCCGGGAGCTTGGCGTCCAGCTGCTCCGGCGGCAGGTGCGTCAGGTCGAGGTAGACGTGGTCGCCCTCGGGGCCGCAGCCGCGGCCCTCGCGGATCTCGGTGTAGATCGACCGCGAGACCACGTCGCGCGACGCGAGGTCCTTCATGACGGGCGCGTACTTCTCCATGAAGCGCTCACCGTCCTTGTTACGGAGGATGCCGCCCTCACCGCGGGCGCCCTCCGTGAGGAGGATGCCCATGCGCCAGATGCCCGTGGGGTGGAACTGGAAGAACTCCATGTCCTCCAGGGGCAGTCCGCGCCGGTAGCAGGCCGCCTGGCCGTCACCGGTGAGCGTGTGCGCGTTGGACGTCACCTTGAAGAACTTGCCGGTGCCGCCGGAGGCGTAGATGACCGACTTGGCCTGGAAGACATGGATCTCGCCGGTGGCCAGCTCGTACGCGACCACGCCGGCCGACGTCTTGACGCCGTCGATCTCCACGATCAACTGGTCCAGGACGTAGAACTCGTTGAAGAACTCCACGCCCTCCTTGACGCAGTTCTGGTAGAGCGTCTGGAGGATCATGTGGCCGGTGCGGTCCGCCGCGTAGCAGGACCGGCGGACCGGGGCCTCGCCGTGGTTGCGGGAGTGGCCGCCGAAGCGGCGCTGGTCGATGGTGCCGTTCGGCGTCCTGTTGAACGGCAGGCCCATCTTCTCCAGGTCCAGGACCGCGTCGATGGCCTCCTTCGCCAGGATCTCCGCGGCGTCCTGGTCGACCAGGTAGTCGCCGCCCTTGATCGTGTCGAAGGTGTGCCACTCCCAGTTGTCCTCCTCCACGTTGGCGAGCGCGGCGGCCATGCCGCCCTGCGCGGCGCCCGTGTGGGACCTGGTGGGATACAGCTTCGTCAGCACGGCGGTACGGCTGCGCTTGGTCGACTCGATGGCCGCGCGCATACCGGCGCCACCGGCGCCGACGATGACGGTGTCGTACTTATGGATCTTCATTGCTCTCGTCAGCCCCGGCTTTAGCGGATGTTCGGGTCGAAGGTGAAGATCACCAGCGTGCCCAGAAGGATGGTGAACACCGTGGCGGTGTACAGCAGGCCCTTGAGCCACAGGCGCGTGTTGGCACGCTCCGCGTAGTCGTTGATGATCGTGCGCATGCCGTTGGCGCCGTGCAGCATCGCCAGCCACAGCATCAGCAGATCCCAGGCCTGCCAGAACGGGGACGCCCAGCGGCCGGCCACGAAGGCGAAGCCGATCTTGGTGACGCCGCCGTCGAGGACCAGCTGGATGAGCAGGTGGCCGATGACCAGGACGACGAGGACGACGCCGGACAGGCGCATGAACAGCCAGGCGGCCATCTCGAAGTTGCCGCGCGTCGACTTGGGGGTCCTCGCGGTGCGCTTGCGCGGCGGCTCGATGAGCGGGGCCGGGTGGTCGACGTCGAAGACGCTCACGCTCTCGACGGGACTGATCGCGGCGGTGGAACCGGTCGCGGTGGTGTCTGCGGACATCGGGTCAGTTCCCCCAGAGTTCGCGTGCGGCGTGGCCGAGCACGGGGTAGATGGCGCCCAGCATGAGGACGAGCCAGACACCCACGACGCTCCAGAGCATCTGCTTCTGGTAGCGCGGGCCCTTGGACCAGAAGTCCACGGCGATCACACGCAGTCCGTTGAGCGCGTGGAAGAGGACGGCGGCCACCAGGCCGTACTCCATCACGCCGACGAGGGGCGTCTTGTAGGTGGCTACGACGTCGTCGTAGGCCTCGGGGGAGACGCGGACGAGTGCGGTGTCCAGTACATGGACGAACAGGAAGAAGAAGATGGTGACGCCGGTGACTCGATGAGCCACCCATGACCACATTCCTTCCCGGCCGCGGTACAGCGTTCCTGCCGGCACGGAAAAGCCCTCCGGGAGCGGGGATCGGGGCCGGCCGCCATCTTCTACTCGATGAAGCACAGTGGTGTCGGTCGCGCCCGGCCGGGTACGGTCCACCGGCCGCTGGCCATCGTAGCGACGCTTTGTCGGTTCGATTGCCCGGGGGCCCTTCGGTGTGATCAAACAGGCAGTCAAACGGCCACGGACGGGCTATCCGGACGGCCGTAGTCGTTCGATTCCTGCGAAACGCGGGGAGCGGGCGGTTCCGGTTGGCGGCCGGCCGGCCTGTCCGACGGTCTGCCGGCCGGTCTGTCGGCCGGTCTGCCGTTCTGTCCGTCCGTCGTCCCGTCCGTCGTCCTGTCCGCCGGGTGGTCGGCGACGAGGCGTGAGACCCGGGAGCGTGCGAGCCGGCGCAGTTCGTCGGCGGCGACGGCGCGCTCCTCGTCGGGGTCGTGGGTGAGCCTCTCGCGGATTCCGGTCAGCACCTGGTTCAGGCGCTCCTCAGGTCGGCAGTGGTCGAGGCTGATGACGAACGCGTGGCCGAAGCTGCTCTCGTACGCGGCGTGCGCGGCCCGCAGCGCGGTCCGGGCGGCGAGCGGCGCCTCGTGGTGCGGGTCGGCGGAGGTCTCGTCGGCGAGCGCTTCGGTGAGGTCGGCCGGGGAGAGGTCGTAGCTCGCCTCGTCGGCGGCGGCGAGGAGCGCGTCGACCGTCGGATACGGCCGGTGGTCGGCGAGCCGGCGGGCCCAGCGGCGGTTTCCGCAGCAGGCCAGCAGCGCGTGCTCGACGGTGTCGGCCGGGGCGGTGTTGAAGCGCGCCAGGCCGGCGTGGGAATCGCTGGACAGCGTGGGCTCCTGGCGGCAGTGGGTGGTCGGTTGTGGTCGGTCGCGATGGTCGGTTGTGATCAGTGGTGGTCATTGGGGTGGCAGAAGCGAAGGAAGATAGAGGCGAGACGGATGTTTCGTAAAGCTATCGACGGTGAGTGACCGTTGCCCGACAGATGCGCGAATTTCACTCGGACGGGACACCCTCGGCTCGCGCGATGGACAGGGACATGGGACGTTCGCCCTACTTCCTTCCTCTGTCTCCATGCAAGGGATGATCACGGATGCGGTGGAACTCCCCAGCGACACTGGTGGGCGGCGCGGCGATAGTCGCGGCCGCCGTCACCCTCACAGCGGTGGCCTGGCCCGACGCCACCCCGCCCGACCACAGCGCGGCGGCGGGTACGGCCACCACCCCAACGGCCGCCACCTCCGACGCGTCGTCGGCACGCTCCGACACCCGCCCGGCCGCGCCAACCCCCTCGCGCAGCTTCGCGCTCTCCAAGGCGCCGCGCACCGTGCCCTCCGTACGGCAGCACGAGGCGGCCCGCGGTCCCGGCTGGCGGCCCGGTGGCGGCAGCGGTGTCGTCATCGCGAAGAACAGCGGGCAGCTGGCCGACGAGGGAAAGCTCATCGCCAAGGAGCTGAAGATCGACTACCGGGGCGCCGTCGCGGCCAAGGCCGGTGACATCGAGCTGGCCCTGGAGTCGGGCAAGCAGGCGGGCCCCGAGTCGTACACCCTCACCGCGCGCGACGGAGGCGTCCGGATCGCCGGACCCGACGAGGCCGGGGTCTTCTACGGCACGCGCACGCTGAAGCAGTCGGTACGCGCCGACGGCGCGATACCCGAGGGCGTCGTACGCGACCAGCCCGACCGCCCGCAGCGCGGACTCAACCTGGACATCGCGCGCAAGTACTACACCGCCGGCTGGATCGAGAACCGGCTGCGTGAGATGGCCGACCTCAAACTCAACCAGCTGGGCCTGCACTTCTCCGACGACCAGGGCTTCCGCATCGCGTCGGACACCCACCCCGAGATCGTCTCCCAGCAGCACCTCACCAAGGCCGAGGTCCGGGGGATCGTCGTCCTCGCCGGTCAACTGCACATCGAGATCGTCCCCGAGATCGACTCACCGGGACATCTGGGCGCCGTCATGGCACCCCACCCCGAGCTCCAGCTCCGGAATGTGAACGGACAGCCCACCCGCGGCGCCATCGACATCTCGAAGCCCGCCGCCGCGAAGATCGTGGACGAACTGCTCCGCGAGTACGACACGTTGTTCCCCGGGCGTTTCTGGCACATCGGCGCCGACGAGTACCAGGCGCTCGTGGTCAGTGATCCCGAGGCGTCGTTCCCGCAACTGGCCGCCGCCGCACGGAAGAAGTACGGCGCCGACGCCAAGGTCCAGGACCTCGCGACGGGTTGGATGAACGACCGCGCGGCGGTGGTCCGGCCGAAGAAGGAGGAGGTCTCGGCCTGGAACGACGGCTTCTTCTCCGGCGGCGTGGTCAAGGCCGACCAGAACCTCCAGGTCGACTACTGGACCGGCAAGGAGATCGGCGCACGGCCCCCGCTTGACTATCTGCGCGAGGGCCGGCGGGTGGTGAACCTCAACGACGAGTTCCTCTACTACGTGCTGGGCCAGCCCAACGACTTCGTCTACCCGACCGGCCAACGGATCTACGAGCAGTGGACCCCGTTCGTGCTGCGCGGCACGAAGCCGGTGCCCCAGAAGTACTCGAAGCAGATCCTCGGCGCGCGGTTCGCGGTGTGGGGCGACATCGCGAGCGCGCAGACACAGGACCAGGTCGCCAACGGGATCCAGCTGCCCCTGGCGGCACTGTCGCAGAAGGTGTGGAACCCGGTGAAACCCGACCTCACCTGGGCGCAGTTCAAGGCGCTGGCGAACAAGGTGGCCGGCTAGACACTCCGTCCGGATCTTGCCGGGCCACGCGTTATGTCCTCAATCGCCTGACGGGCTGGTTCCGTTCCGTCCGGCGATTGGGGACGTAGCGGTCGTGGACGGGTCTTCCTCGCGTACCGAGCCTGCTTTCTGAGCCACAAGTGACGTTTTTCAGCCGCTGGGCGCTTTAATGAGCAGTATTCTGCCCGCGACAGGAGACGTGAATGAGCCTGGTGGAACTGATCGTTCGGGCGGATGAGCGAGGTCTCGCCGCGAGCGGGGTCGCCTGCCTCGACCGCTGCCTGCCCCTCCTCGCCGACGAGGGCGAGGTGCTGCGCCCGCTCTGGTCGGGCATCGCCGACGGCGAGACAACCTGGGCCCCGCGACTCGCGGCGGCCAGGGAAGCCATGGAGGAGGCCGTCAGCAACGACGAAACGGCCGTCCTCGTACGGAAGATGCTCGCTGCCGCGCCCTCCGAGTGGGCGGCGGAGCCCCTGCGCGGCTGGTCCGACAGCTGCTCGGTCGTGGCGCTGGAGATCCACCAGCAGTTCGACGTGGTCGGCGACCGGGTCATCGGCGCGCCCGGCACCGTCGAGAGCGGCGCGTACAGCGACTGGGTGGAGCGCTGCCGTACGGGAGTGGCCGACGGCGCCGAGGGGAAACCCGGCATCGGGCCGTTCATCGCCGGGCCGATGGTCTCCGGTGAACTGCGCCGGCAGATCCAGATCCTGGAGATCCTGTCCGAAACCGCCGGCGCGGCGGGACTGCGCCAGGCGCTGGACCTTTCGATCGAGGGCCGGCGCGTGCTGCGTGCCGTCGTCTCGCGGCGGGCGAGGGCCGGGAACTGACGCCGGCGGCAGGGAGGGGTGGGCGTCCACAGGAACCCGGACGCACGTCGGGGGCGGCGCCGCGCTGTCCGCGCAGGCTGTCCGAACGCGCTCTCCGGGATGGGCGAACGGGCGGGTCACGGCTGTGCGCACGGGGCCTGGAGAGGACGACCGGGGCCGCCACCTCTGGCCTGACTGAACCGTGAGGGGGCATGATCAGAAGTTTGTCGACTGAGTAGAGGCTCTGCTTACTGTCTAGTTCCGCCCTGACCCGGGTGTTTCTAACCATTTCTGGCTGCTGGCTGGTCACGCGTTGGTCGCGAGTCCTACCGTCAGGCCAGCCCGAAAGGTCAAAAGTACGTTATGCCGGACGGTCAGGCATGTGGCTCTGGAAGAGGCCGGACCCCGTGAATCCCGCTTCTTGCATCTGAAGGTGTTCCCTCTTATGGCTCTTCACCTGTTTTGGGGAGGCGTGAGCTTGTCAAGGTCGAGACTGACTTCGAAGGGCACCAGGCGCTGAAGGGAGCCCCGGAAGATGCCGGCGGGCGCATACACGCCCGTTGGTTCGTCGAGCTCGTACACGTGAACGGCGGGTGCGCCATTCTCGTCTTCGATGCACCAGTAGTGCGGGATGCGGGCATCCGCGTATTTCCGAAGCTTGACCGTGCGGTCCCGGTGGGCGGACTCGGGGGAGACGACTTCGACAACAAGCTTCACGTCCTCCGGGCTGTACCAGGTGCGGTCGGGGTCGTATGGCAGGTCCGTCAGCAAGAGGTCAGGCTCGGGGCGGTTTCGGGCATCGAGGCGAATCGTCATTTCCCGCTCGACCTCAGTGCCGATCGGTGCCTGCGCCATGAGCGTCGTGGTCAGGGCGGTGATGAGACGGCCGTGCCAGGACCGCTGGGGCGACATCATGAATACGAGGGCTCCGTCGATCAGCTCGGTGTGGCGCGGGGCCTCGGGGAGGTGGTCCAGATCCTCCGCGAACCAGCCTTCCGCGCGGGGCGGGCGCATCCAGTCGGGCAGTGCGGTCATGCCCTCACGGTAGCGGCTGCCGCGGTGGGGAGCCGAGTGCTCCCGGACCCGGCTCCCCACCGCGTGTGACTACGGTGCGGGGTTGATGCCTCGGCCCGGCGCGTCAAGACGGATTTGTTGTGTATAGGGCCAGCTGTTTCGCGCAGTCGGCGCTCGTGTTTTCCAGTCGCTTCATCGTGTCGGCTATCGCCGACTGCCTTGCCGGGCCGGGGGTGCTACGGGCAGATCACCGAAGACGTCAAAGGATGTCGTCTTCATTTTCGTGGAGGGGGCTCTTCCAGCCACGTGCGTGCCTCGGGGCCGCGCAGTCGCGGGATTAACTAGTAGGCGTCGAGCCCAGCAGGGAGACACCCTCGTGCGCACACCCACCCTGTCCCTTGCGGGACAGAGGCTCGGCCCAGCTCTGCGCCGGGTCAGGGCGACATTGCCAGGGTGGAGGTGGAAGCCCTTCAGTCTCCGCGTCAGCTCCTCACACATAGGCCGGACGCTCGTCGTGCTGAAGCCGCTTCCCGTCAGGTCTTCAGGCATCACGATGGGTACGTGGCCGACTTCGACCGTAGAGGTCCTTGCAGATCAGGTTTTCCAAAGGTCCCGCGAGTAGCAGGCAAGGGGCGCCGACTACCTCTTCCGCAGGGCCCCTCACCACCTGCTCGCTCCCGTCGAAGCTCTTGCAGAGGGGGCCGTTGCATCGGCGGTCGATTCGGCCCGCTTCGCTAATCCTTGGAGGAAGCGACGTGTGTCCAGTGAAGAAAATTACTTCAAGGGTTGTAGACGGGGACATTGTCCGGCTAACCCCGATTCGGGGCTAGCTCGCCAACCGCGGAACTTTTCTCTGACTTCTCCGTCCGGCTTCCCCTTAGGGGGCTGTCCCCCGGCAGTCTGTACTTCGGCGACAGCGACACCTACCACTCCCAGCGAAATCCGACAACGGCCTCTTCGATGAATGGAATATATTTTCGGGCCACCTGGTTGCGAATCATCCATTCCTGTTCCCAAACAGGATTTCCCTCGAAGTGGTCGTCCCAGATGCACCACCATAGACTTCTTGGAGTTTCATTCGATGCGAAATCGACCGCTATGTCGACGTTCTCTACTCGTGCAAATGCCGGGCGCCTTAATTCCGTGGCAGAGTAGCCAGGGGTGAAAAATGCTTGATATTCGAGCGCGGTGGCCTGCATCTTTGCCAAGGGCGTCGATAATAGGATGTCGACCCCAGTCAATCCGTTGCCATAAAGGTATCGAGCGCCAAGCGTCCCACCGTGCAAAACCTCAATTTGGGACGCCCGGGGATCGTGGTTGAAAAAATATGCATCGACGTCATCCTCGATGGCCCGGATCGCGTGAAATGTTTTCCGCCAAATCAGCGACCGATTAAGTCCGACGGAGTACCGCTCGACGAGGTTAATTGTGCGATGCCTTTGTGGCTTCGCCATCGTGCGTCGATTTCGCAGCGTATGTGCGACACCGAGATCGGGACTATTCTCCCCAAATGGTGTGCTCCACAGATCTTCCCGGTGGTTATCATCCATCTCAAACGCCTCAATGAACCATCTCAGAGTCTCCGCGGAGACGATCGATCCATTCAAGGCGCGGGAGACCCTGTCCTTCAGGCTGCGGGGCGTAATATTCTCTGCTAGCTCTCCACAATCCCACAGATAGAGCGCAATGACCTCCGCGATGGCCGCTTGATGAAGATCCTCTCTCGCGCGCTTGACTCGCTCCCGCCACCGCTGGCGATACCTCGGGTGCGCGGTAAGGATCTCTCTCAATCTGCGGCTCGTGATGAAGGCTCCCTGTTTCCTGATGACCGACACCCAACTCCTCCGCCCTCGTGCCGGGAATGTAGCGCGCAAGTATCACTCGCCCTGCCTGAGGGCCGCGCGCGGCACGTTCGCTGATCTGCATCTTCACCTAGCAGGGTGCGAGGCTCAGGTAGCCATGCGACACAACTGCGACACACACCCTGTGAGATTGAACCCGCTACGTCAATGCGTCAAGTGCGCATAGACCCTCACCTGGCAGGAGAAGCTTGTGCTCGATGAAACCTCCACGGGGATCCCGCAGGGCACTTCCGACAACAACTCGAACATCTATCCGAAAATCGTCACGCCAGATCTTGAGGTGATCGACACCAGTGCCGAATTGAAGGCGATGCACGCCTTGTTCGAGATGCTCAGTCCGCTGGGGAACCAAGCGCGAAATCGTGCTGTTCGGTGGCTTCTGGACGTACTGGAAATGGATAGCCGTGACCTCCAGTCGGATCTCCCGGAATCGGTGCACGTGAACTTTCCGCCTGGTGGTTCGAGTTTCCCCCAGAAAGGGGTAGAAGACACTCCGACTCCTCGGTCGTTCATGAGTCAGAAGAAGCCGAACTCGCTGGTCGAGCGCATTGCGTGCCTCGCGTACTATCTGAGTACTTATCGCGACACGCCACATTTCAAGACCAGTGATCTGGTGTCTTTGAACACTGAGGCGGCCGCGCCCAAGTTTGGTAATCCTTCGAGGGACAGTGACAACGCAGATCGCCAGAATGGTTATCTCGTTACGGCAGGAAGAGGGCTGAAGCAGATCACGCCACGCGGCGAAGCTGTAGTTCAGGCGCTCCCCGATCGAGAGGCGGTGAGTGCAGCCCTACGAGAAAACCCGTATAGGGCGCGCAGGCCCCGTGACGCATCACCGAAGCGGTCGTCTGACCGGAACAAAGGCGACCAGTGAGCGACAGCGCCAGGGCGGTACTCAACTCTACCTACCCGACCCATCTCGTTGATGAATTGATCGCGTCCTATCGGGAAGCGAAGATGAACTTCTACCGCGGTGGGCACAGGCTCAGTGCTGTCGAAGGGGGAAGGTTTTGCGAGGCTGCCTTCCGAATCCTGGAGCAGATTACCTCTGGTTCCCACACGCCGCTGGGAGAATCTCTTGACACGCAGAACGTCATTTCCAGGGCGGCCGCTCAACCAAAAGATCGACATCCGAAGTCTGTCCGAATCTACATCCCTCGGGCGCTACGGGTCGTCTATGACATTCGCAACAGCCGAAACGCCGCCCACCTCTCGGACGAAATCGACGCGAATCTACAGGACGCGACACTTGTGACATCGGTGTTGGACTGGGTGGTCGCAGAGCTGGTTCGGCTCGGCAAGGGGACCACACCGGAGGAAGCCCAGAGACTCATCGTGGACCTGGTGACGAGGCAGGTGCCGGGAGTTCAGGATTTCGGGAATTTTCAGAAGATTCTCCGAGCGGACATGCGGGCGAGTGATCGAGTGCTCGTCCTGCTGTACCGCCGGGGCGCACAAGGGGTTGCCTACCCTGACTTGCTCCAGTGGATGCCGAGCAGCATGCGCTCAAACCTCAGGCGCACCGTGCGCACTCTCGATGCAAAAGCACTTGTCCACGTGACGGATGAGACCGTTTGGATCACTTATGCGGGGCATCGAGCCGTCGAGTCGAGGAGACTGCTGGAGCCGCTCTAGCTATGTCGTGCCGGTGTTCGTGACACACCTTCCGAGACCGAACGAGTGGGGCCTTTTGGCCCGGATGAGGGTGGTGACATCTGGAGTCGACCGGGGTCCGTGCCTGGACTCAAAGGCTCGTCGGACAACTGTCGCACTCCATGTCGGAGGAACAGGGTGTGCCACCTGCGGCGCGAGCACTGTGTGCCACTTGCTGGCAAACGGTGATCAATAGGCCGGGTTCCGTGGGTCCCATCCAGCGCATATGAATTAACAGTAGTGCGGCTGCCTGACTTGACGATAACGACCTGGTGTTGACGAGTAGGGGCTGCGGACCGACGAAGCTTCTGGTGGACGGGTTCTCGACCAAGACCACCCATCTCCGCCAGGAGCTTTGCTGTTTGTCTACGCGTCCGTCTGCCCATCCGTACCGAGATACCTGGACGGGCAGCCCTCCGCCCGGCGCGAGAGATCGGGGTACGGGGGCGCCGCCCGGCCGGCTGCACTGCAGCGGCGAAGGCGTGTCATCCCCGACGGCGTCCTGCTACAGATCGACCGGGTCGCCGCAGACATCCCTTACGACGCGGGAAAACACAAGCGGGTCTGTTAGGTCGCGGCACTCGCAACGGTTACTTGGTTGCCTAGACTCGCGATCGACCTCGACGGACATCTGCCCAACGTTTGGGTCCGTTGCCGTGGGTCCCGCAGGACGCACGCTTTGCGTCCTGCGATGCAGCGCCTCAACTTTCGCCGGTACGGAAGGCGCTGAGGGAGCATGCCCTGCAGTTCGCGTCGAGAGTGACGCAGCGCACCGATCGCGGAGGGCGGGCCCGGCTGCGTTGGGCACGTGTTGGTCATGCCGAGGCCCCCTACTCTGCATCTTGCCTGTTCAGAGTGAGGGAGTTGGAGAGGACGACCGGGGCCGCCACCCCCCACAGGAGAGGCCCCGGTCGTCGTCCGGCGGGGACGCTGTGCGGCCCCGTACTCATGTCAGCGTCAGGAGAGCGTTTTCTGTCACACCGAGGTCTGTCGGCAGGTTGTTGCGGGTTGTACAAATTATGGACTTGGGCATCCGAGAGGCCGTAGCGTGCAGGAGCGCGTGGGGGCGCGCGGCAGTGACCAGCCGTGATTCAAGACAGGTTGTGTGGAGTGCTGGGGGACGACGCGGAGCTCACCGCCGCGGTGCTCGCGGCACAGGACGGGAACGAGACTGCGTTCCGGACTGTGTACCGCGCCGTGCACCCGCGGTTGTTGGCCTACATACGAACGCTCGTCGGCGAGCCTGATGCCGAGGACGTGGCTTCTGAGGCCTGGCTCCAGATAGCCCGCGACCTCGAACGCTTCAGCGGCGACGCCGACCGCTTCCGTGGCTGGACCGCGCGGATAGCCCGTAACCGCGCCCTCGACCACATACGGATGCGCGGCAGGCGCCCGGCGGCCGGCAGTGACGAGACGGAGCTGGCCGGCAAGGCCGCCGATTCGGACACCGCCGACGAGGCGATGGAGGCCCTGTCCACCGGCACGACGATGGCGTTGATCGCGCAACTGCCGCAGGACCAGGCGGAGGCCGTCGTGCTGCGCGTCGTGGTAGGACTCGACGCGAAGAGCGCGGCGAGGACGCTCGGCAAGCGGCCCGGCGCCGTACGGACGGCGGCGCACCGCGGGCTCAAGCGGCTGGCCGAGCTGCTGGGTGCCGAAGACCCGGAACCTCTTGAGGGCATGGACGGTATGGACGGTGCGGACCGCGTCGCGCACAGTGGCGCGGCGAAAGGCGGCCCGACCGGTGGCTCGCACGGCGGCCGGACCGGCCTGGAGCTGGGATCCGTACCGCCGCAGCGCGCCCGTCACCAGGGCGCTCCCGAACCGGCCGGTGTGACGCATTCGCCGCCGGGGACGCAGAAGGACATGTGATGGCGCACGAGCGTGAGACGTGGCTCGACCACGGAGTCGCGGAGCTTCTGCTGCGCGGCAGGCCGGTCGAGACCGCCGACGTACACGCCCAGGCGCAGGCCGATCGGCTCGCCAGGGTCCTTGAGGAAGCCGCGGACGACGCGCAGGCGGGCCCGGCCGAGCTGCCCGGCGAGGCCGCCGCGCTCGCCGCGTTCCGGCAGACGGCCGGGACGGCGGGGCGAACCGCCTCGCGGAGCTGGGACGCCGACGCGGGCGCGGGCGACGACGGGATCGGGACCGTACGCCTGGATCCCGAGCGCCGTGGGGTACGGCTGCCGAGCTTCGGGCGCCCGCTGCGGCTGGGCCTGGCCGCGGCCATGGCCGGATGCGCGCTCAGTGGGGTGGCCGCGGGAGCCGGTTTTCTGTACGCGCCGTCGGCGGGCGAGAGCCCGCCACGGCCGGCGAACTCCATCTCGGACGCGCTCACACCGGAGCCCCTGGTGTCCGAATCGCCGAGCAGCAGCCTCGACCCGCCGCCCCCGCCGGCCGATACGACGACCGGTAAGGACCCGGTCCCGCCCGGGGCCACGGGTTCCGACGCGGGGGCCGGCGATCCGAAGGACAGGAACAGCCGGGCGACGGGCGACGGCCGGCCGGGCAAGGACGGCGAGAAGTGGTACGCCAAGCTCGTTCAGGCGTGCCACGCGTACCGGGACGGCACGATCGCCCCCGGCAAGAAGAAGCTGCTGGAGGACGCGGCCAAGACCCCGCAGGGTGTGACCCACTTCTGCAACCAGTTGCTGAGCGGCGGCTCGGACCGCGACGGTCATCACGACGGCGCCCACGGCAACGGCGGCAACGGCGGCGACGGCGACGGCGGGGATGACGGGGACAGTACCGGCGGTGGCGGCGGCGAAGGCCCGCAGATCGGCGGCCCGATCGAGGGCGGTACCCCCAGCGGCCCGGCCGAGGGCGGTACCCCCGGCGATACGGGCGGTGGCACGGACGGTACCCCCGGCAGGTCCGAGGATCCGCCGAGCGGATGGCCGGGTGGCGAGCACGGCGAGACCATCGGGATGAACCCGCCGGAGTCCGGCGGGACGACCCTGCCGCCCCAACTCCCCGCGACACCCGGCTCGGACACGGGCTCCAGCTCGGGCCCCGCTCCGGAGGCCCCCGGCACGGACGCACCGGCCGCTCCCGCGGTGCCGGACCCCGGCCCCTCCGCGCCGTAGCCCTCGCGCCGACACCGAACGTCGTCCCCCTGCGACGGCACGATTTTCGGCCACGATCACCGCCCCGGGTTTGGGTGTGACGTTTTTTCGCCCTCCGACGCAGTAAAGAGTGTGCCGACTGGTCATCGGCCGCGTCAGAGCCGGGGTTCCCCCCGTACCTTCGGCTCGACGCACAATTGGCGCGGGCGGGATACGTTCCCCCGGTCCCGCCCGCGCCTCTCAACCCGTCGCCTCGTCGCTACTTGTAGACGACGACCTTGTCGCCGGTCCGCACCTGGTCGAAGAGCGACGCGATCTTCTTCTCGTCCCGTACGTTGACGCAGCCGTGCGAGGCCCCGCTGTAGCCCCTGGCCGCGAAGTCCGCCGAGTAGTGCACCGCCTGGCCGCCGCTGAAGAACATCGCGTACGGCATCGGGGTGTCGTACAGCGTCGAGACGTGGTGCCGGGACTTCCAGCCCACCTTGAACGTGCCCTCACGGGTCGGCGTGTACTGCGAGCCGAACCGGACGTCCATCGTCGACATCACCTTGCCGTCGATCATCCAGGACAGCGACCGGCTGTTCTTGCTGATGCACAGCACCCGGCCCGTCATGCACCGCGGATCCGGCTTCGGCGCCGGCTTGACGGCGGCCGGCGGGCGCAGCTGGGCGGCGGTCGGCTTCTTCGTCATCCCGAGCAGCTTCTGCCAGGTGACGGTGTCGGTTGTACCGGTTTGCGGTAGTCCGCGCTTGGCCTGAAACGACGAGACGGCCGTGGCCGTCACCGAGCCGTAGTAGCCGGTGGGGGTGCGGTTGAAATGGGCGATCTGCCGGAGTCTGGCCTGGAGTTCGCGTACCTGGTCGCCCTGGGCGCCGCTCGCCAGCACGGTCTTCGGCTTCGGCGGCGCGGGCTTCTCCGTCGCGCTCTTCGACGGTTTCGCGGACGGGGTGGCCGGTGCGGACGGGGTGGCCGGCGGCTTCGACGCGGCGACCGGCTCGGCCGAGGGGCTGCTCGACGCGGGTCCCGCCGGGTCGATCCTGACGCCGCTGCCCGGTTTGTCGTCGGCGCCACCCGCCGGATCGTTCACCACCTGCGCCGAGCAGCCGACGGTGACGGCGAGCACGGCACCGGTGGCGAGTGCGACGCGGAGCGCGGCGGTACGCGACTGTCGCGTCCCTGTCGGCGTCCGGGTCCCGGGCCGCGTTGATGTTCTGGGCAACTTCGTCCCCCTGTCTGCCACTGAGCTGTCCGATGGCGAGTATCCGAGTATCCGGGCATGGATGAGCCGTTGGAACCGGCACGTATCTCCTGAGACAGCTGAGAGCCCGTTCCGGTTGCCCGGACGACCCCGTCTTCGGGTAAAAACTCAACCGCGCCCGAAACCGCGGCCGAATTCCACCTCGGTGCTCAGCCAATGGAAAGCACGTCTCGACCGGAGAGCCTTCCTGACGGACACCGTCGCGCGCAACCACGCGAAACCGGAAACGCGGAACCGGCAGCCGGAAGGCCCAGGCGGAAACCCCGGAGAAGCGGGCGCGACACTCCCGGAGGCTCATATCGCCAGGACGACGGCGCCCGCATGATGGGACGAGTTGACCAGCTGACACGGCGAGCGACGGAGGCGGAGCGGATGGCGCACGAGCCCGGTGACGAGGGAGCGACGCGGCGTACGGAGAGCGGTGTGCCGGTCGAGCCGGTCTACGGCCCCGACGCACTGGCCGGCTGGGACCCGGCCGAGCGGCTCGGCGAGCCGGGCTCCTACCCGTACACCCGAGGGGTCTACCCGTCGATGTACACCGGCCGGCCGTGGACGATGCGCCAGTACGCGGGCTTCGGCACCGCCGCCGAGTCCAACGCCCGCTACCGGCAGCTGATCGGCCATGGCACGACCGGGCTCTCCGTCGCCTTCGACCTGCCGACCCAGATGGGCCACGACAGCGACGCGCCGATCGCGAGCGGTGAGGTGGGCAAGGTCGGGGTCGCCATCGACTCCATCGACGACATGCGGATCCTCTTCGACGGGATCCCGCTGGACCAGGTCTCCACGTCGATGACGATCAACGCGCCGGCCGCGCTCCTGCTGCTGCTCTACCAACTGGTCGCGGAGGAGCAGGGCGTACCGGCCGCCGCGCTCACGGGCACGGTGCAGAACGACGTGCTCAAGGAGTACATCGCGCGCGGTACTTACATTTTCCCGCCGAAACCCTCACTGCGGCTGATCGCGGACATTTTCCAGTACTGCCGGACGGAGATTCCCCGCTGGAACACGATCTCGATCTCCGGCTATCACATGGCCGAGGCGGGGGCGACGCCCGCGCAGGAGATCGCGTTCACGCTGGCGGACGGCATCGAATACGTCCGTACCGCGATCTCCGCCGGAATGGACGTGGACGACTTCGCGCCGCGGCTCTCCTTCTTCTTCGTCGCGCGTACGACGATTCTCGAAGAAGTGGCCAAATTCCGTGCCGCGCGCCGCATTTGGGCCAGGGTGATGCGCGAGGAATTCGGCGCGCGGAATCCCAAGTCCCTGATGCTCCGCTTCCACACCCAGACGGCGGGTGTGCAGCTCACCGCGCAGCAGCCCGAGGTGAACCTCGTACGGGTGGCGGTGCAGGGGCTGGCCGCCGTCCTCGGCGGTACGCAGTCGCTGCACACGAACTCCTTCGACGAGGCGCTCGCGCTCCCGACGGACAAGTCGGCGCGCCTCGCGCTGCGTACGCAGCAGGTGCTGGCCTACGAGACCGATGTCACCGCGACCGTCGACCCGTTCGCCGGTTCGTACGCCGTCGAGAGGATGACGGACGACGTGGAGGAGGCGGCGCTGGCGCTGATGACGCGCGTCGAGGACATGGGCGGCGCGGTCGAGGCGATCGAACGCGGCTTCCAGAAGGGCGAGATCGAGCGGAGCGCGTACGCCGTCGCGCGTGAGACGGACAGCGGGGAGCGTGTGGTCGTCGGTGTGAACCGCTACCGGCTGGACGAGGAGGACCCGTACGAGCCGCTGCGTGTCGACCCGGCGATCGAGGCCCAACAGGCGGCGCGGCTGGCGACGTTGCGCGCGGAGCGCGACCAGGGCGAGGTGGACGCGGCGCTGGCGGAGCTGCGGCGGGCGGCGGCGGGGAGCGGGAGCAACGTGCTCCACCCGATGAAGCGGGCGCTCAAGGCGCGGGCGACGGTGGGGGAGGTGTGCGACGCGCTGCGGGACGTGTGGGGCGCGTATGTGCCGACGGACACGTTCTGACGGACACGTTCTGACGGACGCGTTCCGGTGGGCGCGTTCCGACGGCTCCCGCGCCCGTTGGATCCCGGCTCCGTCCGAGGGGCGAAACCGCCTCGTTTCCCCTCATCGGCGCGTGCCATACTCCGCCGCATGCTGGGTGCGATAGATCTGCCGACCTACCTCGTCGGCGTCATCATGATCATTCTGTTGCCGGGGCCGAACTCGATCTACGTGCTCTCGCTGGCCGCCCGACGGGGCGTGCGCGAGGGCTACCGAGGGGCCGCCGGTGTCTTCTGCGGCGACACCGTGCTGATGGTGCTGTCGGCGGCGGGCGTCGCCTCGCTGCTCCAGGCCAACGAATTGGCGTTCTCCGTGGTCAAGTACGCGGGCGCGGGCTATCTGACCTATCTGGCCGTGGGCATGCTGCGCGCGGCCTGGTCGATGTGGCGGTCGCGGCACGAGAGCGTTCCGGAGGAGCAGCCGGTGGCCGGGGCGCCCGCGGCCTCGGTCTCGGACCCGGCCTCGGTCTCGGACCCGGCCTCGGCCGAGGACGAGCGGCCGTTCCGGCGCGCCTTCGTGATCTGCCTGTTCAACCCGAAGGCGATCCTCTTCTTCATCTCCTTCTTCGTGCAGTTCGTCGACCCGGCCTACGCCTATCCCGCGCTGTCGTTCCTGGTGCTCGGCGTGATAGCGCAGGTGGTCAGCCTCCTCTACCTCACGGCGCTGATCTTCGGAGGCACCTGGCTCTCCGCCGCCTTCCGCCGCCGCAAACGCCTCTCGGCCGCGGCGACTTCGGCGGTCGGCGCGCTGTTCCTGGGCTTCGCGGCGAAGCTGTCGCTCAGCGGCGCGTAGGGCGAGTGGCAGCGGCGGGCGGGGGCGTTACGCGCTCGGGCGCCGCGGGATCTCGAAGGGCTCGCCGCCGCGCCCGGTTCGTTCGACCTCAAGGTCCGGGCGACCCTTCGGCGGGGCCGGCCCGGCCGGCCTCCCGCATCGCCGCCCTGTCCTCCGGCGGCAGCCACGCGTCCGGGGGCAGGTCGAGCCAGTGGTGTTCTCGCGCGAGGCGCCGTGCGGTGGTGGTGAGGGCGTCGAGGGCCGGGTGGTCGAGGCCGGTGCGCCAGACCAGGGAGAGGGGTGAGAGGGGTACGGGGTCGCTCAGCCGGCGCAGGGTCATGCCGGGGACGTCGATGAATTCCGTGCTCGCCAGCACCCACCAGCCCCGTTTGCGTACGACACGCATGAACTCCTCCGGGCCCTCGATCTCCGGGAAGGGGTCGGCGAGTTGGATGCCGTGTCCGGCGAACAGCCGGGTGGCGAGGTCGGTCCACTCGGCGGCGGACTGGTTGCCCGCCGCCGCGTAGAGCGTCCGGCCGGCCAGGGCCTTCAGCGGGATGCGGTCGTTGGCGCACAGATCGTGGTCCTCGGGCAGGAGCACGGCCATCCGCTCGTATCGGACCGGGAGGTGGGTGAGCCGCGCGGCCACGGCGGGGGCGAGTCCGGCGAACCGCCCGAAGGAGGCGTCGAGACTGCCGTCGAGGATCTCCTGGGCGGCGCCGGTGAGGCCGCTGTGGAAGCGGGCGACGAGTTCGAGTTCGGGGCGGGCGCGCCGTGTCTCCTCCAGCACTTCGTGCCCGGTGGCCGCCCGGTCCGCGACGTCGACGAGCAGTGGCCGTTGCTCGCGCGCCGAGGCCGCGGCGGAGAACGCCTCGTGCGCGGCGAGCACCCGGCGGGCGTACGGCAGCAGCCGGGTGCCCTCCGCGGTGAGGCGGACGTGGCGGGTGGTGCGTACGAACAGCTCGGCGCGCAGGTCGCCTTCGAGACGGCGGATGTCCCGGCTCAGTGCCTGCTGGGCCACGTACAGCCGGGTGGCGGCGCGCGTGAAGTGGAGCTCCTCGGCGGTGGTGACGAAGGCGCGCAGGAGGCGGGGATCGAAGTCGCGAGGCACCCGGGGCAATCTACCGTCGCGTACGGCACTGACAACACGGATGCGTGAATGCGGACGGGACAGGTGTTGGACCGCAGGCGCCGCCGCGGCGAGCGTAGAGGGCATGCCCCACTACGAACTCGCCCGGCCTGCCCGCCCCTTGGCGCCCGCCCCGATGCTGCTGGCGGTCAGCGGACAGATGCTCGTCGTCGCCGCCGTGACCGACCGCGTCAACGACTCCGACCGCCCGGAACGGCGGAGGGTGCGCACCTGGCTCCGCCGCCTGCCCGTGTGGTGGCCGCGGAGCGGATCGCCTCCGGGGCCGGATTCGAGAAGGGCCGCATCCCCGAGGTGGGCGGGCCGCCTCCGCCGGCCGCCGCTTCGAAGCCCCACGGAGTCATCCGGAACGCCCCGGCCCACCGATCGCCCGTCCACGGCGCCGACGCCCACCACCCCACCTCCCGCGTCCCGCGCGAACTCCGCCCGGACGCGCGCTAGTTCGTGAGGTCCCCCACCGCCGGGACCCGGCTGTGGACGTCCTTGAGCAGGTTGCGCATCGCCGTGTGGAAGATCCCGGCCTGGTTGTCGCCGAGGAAGGCGGTGTGGCCGAACACCTCCAGGACGACCAGGCCGTGCATATGGCCCCACGAGCTCATGAGAAGCGCGATCGCGGGGGGCGGCAGGTCTCCCGGGCCGCCAGGTGGCAGGTGGTCGGGATGGGCCCGGAGTGAGGGGGAGGTGGCGGCGTCCGCCGCGGCCAGTTGGGCCGGGGTGAAGCCGTCGAACAGCTCGCGCTGGAAGATCACGCTCATCCGGCGCATGGCCAGGGTGGTCGGCCCGTCGAGGGGAGCCTCGTAGTGCCGCAGTGGTGTGCCGTAGAGGAGCTGGAACAGCTCGGGGTGGTCGATGGCCCAGCGGCGGTAGCCCTCGGCCCCGGCCACCAGGCGCGGTGTGTCCGATCCGTCCGCCACGGTGTCGACGGCGGTCTGGACGGCGTCGGCCAGGTCGCCGTACGCCTTGGTGATGAGCGCGGTGATCAGAGCGTCCCGGCTCGGGAAGTAGTGGTAGAGCGCCTGCACGGTCATGCCCAGGCTCCGGGCGACCGCTCGCAGGGACAGGGCCGCGGGGCCGTGTTCGGTGACCTGGGACTCGGCGGCGTCCACGATCTCCCGGGTCGCGGCGGCCCTGCGCCGCTCGCGCAGGGAGGGCGGGGAGGCGGTCGGCGACGGTGCCGGTGCGCGTTCGTCTGTGGGCATACGGCGACCGTACGGCGATGACCCCCGCCGGGCACCGGGAAGTCATGAAGTGTGAGGAAAATCTAACACTGCCAAATCTTTCCTCTCCCCGCTAACGTCTCCTGCGGCGATGAAGGGCGCGACACCGCGCCTCCTCCCGCGAGGGCCACGAGCCCCTCCGGAGCACCGCGTCGGTCACCCCCGTGCCAACCCCGGCTGCCCCATGCCGTCTTCGCCTTTTTCACCAGGAACATCCAGAAGGAGAACGTGCGCGTGTTTGAACGCATAGCCGAACTGGCGATTCGCCGGGCCCGGCTCGTACTCGTCGTCGCCGCCGTGGCCGTGGTCCTCATGGGCGCCGTCGGCGCCGGCGCGTTCAGTGTGCTGAAGGGGGGCGGCTACGACGACCCGGCCTCCCAGTCCAGCCGGGCCGCGAAGGTCATCGAGGAGGAGTTCGGCGGGGAGACGAACCTGATCCTGCTGGTCCGAGCCGGGAAGGGCCGTGTCGACAGCCCGGCCGCCGACAAGAGCGGCCAGGCGCTGGTGGCCGACCTCAAGGCGGAGAAGGATCTTGACAACCTCATCTCGTACTGGGAGACGGACAGCCCCGACCTCCGCTCCGAGGACGGCCGCGAGGCCATGGTGCTCGCCCATGTGAAGGGCGACGCCACGGAGCAGGAGAAGCACGCCACGAGCATCATCGACAAGTACAGCGGGGAGTACGAGGGCGGGCTCACCATCCAGGCCGGCGGCGGCACCGCGGTCGGCGCCGACCTGTCGACCCAGGTGCCCAAGGACCTCCTCCTCGCCGAGGCCATCGCCGTCCCGCTGACGCTCATCCTGCTGCTCGTCGTCTTCGGCAGCGTCGTCGCCGCCCTGCTGCCGCTGGTCATCGGAACCATCGCCATCGCGGGTACGTTCGCCGAGCTGGCCCTCATCGGCGGCGCCACCGACGTCTCCAACTCCGCGACCAACCTCACCACCGCGCTGGGCCTCGGACTGGGCATCGACTACGCCCTGTTGATGATCAGCCGGTTCCGGGAGCAGCTCGCGACGGGGGCGAGCGTCGACGACGCCGTACGGCACACGGTGCGCACCGCCGGCCGTACGGTCGCGTTCTCCGCCGCGACGGTGGCCGTCGCGCTCGCGGCGCTCCTGGTGTTCCCGCAGTACTTCCTGCGCTCGTTCGGCTACGCCGGGGTCGGTGTCGTCGCCATCGCGGCCGTCAGCACCCTGTTCGTGATGCCGGCCCTGTTCGTCGTCCTGGGCCACAAGGTCAACAACGGGCGGCTGCCGTGGGCGAAGAGGGCGCGCGTCGACACCCGTACCCCCCTGTGGGGACGGCTGGCCCGCACCGTCATGCGGCGCCCCGCGATCACCGCGCTGCCCGTGCTCGCGGTGCTGCTGCTGGCGGCGAGCCCGCTGCTGGGCATCACCCTCGGCACGCCGGACGAACGTGTGCTGCCCGAGGACGCGGAGAGCCGCCAGGTCTCGTCGGTCCTGCGGGAGAAGTTCAACGGCAACGACGACGCGGCCATCCACGTGGTCCTCGACAAGGCCGTGGACAAGGCCCCGCTGGAGTCGTACGCGGCCGAACTGTCCGGGCTCGGCGGTGTCGTCCGGGTCGAGGCGGGCACGGGAACCTACGTCGGCGGAAAGTCCGCGGCCCCGGGCCCCGGCAACGCCGCCCTCAGCCGCCCCGACGCTCAGCGGCTGAATGTGGTGAGCGAGCTGGAACCGAAGTCCGACGAGGCCCAGAGCCTGGTCGAGGACGTGCGGGCGGTCGCGGCACCCGCCGGTGCGGAGCCCCTGGTGGGCGGTACCGACGCCGAACTGATCGACTCCAAGGACTCCATCAGCGGCCAGATCCCGATCGCCCTCGCCCTGGTCGCCGTCTCCACCTTCGTCCTGCTCTTCCTGTTCACCGGCAGCGTCGTGCAGCCGCTGCGCGCACTGGTCCTGAACGTGATCAGCCTGGGCGCGACCCTCGGCGTCATGACCTGGATCTTCCAGGACGGCAACCTCGCCTCCCTGCTCGGTGTCACACCGCAGCCGATGGAAGCGTCGATGACGGTGCTGATGTTCGTCATCGCCTTCGGGCTCTCGATGGACTACGAGGTGTTCGTCACCAGCCGGATCAAGGAACTCCACGACGAGGGCGAGGACAACGAGTCCGCCGTCACCAACGGCCTGGGCCACACGGGACGTATCGTCACCGCGGCGGCCTGCCTGCTCGCGGTGAGCTTCTTCGCCTTCGGCACGGCCAAGGTCAGCTTCATGCAGATGTTCGGCCTGGGCAGCGGGCTGGCGATCCTCATCGACGCCGTCGCCGTACGCGGTGTCCTGGTGCCCGCGGCGATGCGCCTGCTCGGCCGTTCGGCCTGGTACGCGCCGCCCCTGCTGCGGAAGTTCCACGGGCGGTACGGCCTCAGTGAGGGCGGGCCCGCGCCCGCTGCCGAGCGGGCAGAGCCCGAGCAGCCCGTCGCGGAGTCGCCGTACGTGAAGAGTTAGCGCTGCGACCGGGAAGGACCACCGGTCAGTCCGGTGGCCCGGTCCGTCCTTGATCGCCGGACCGGCTCGGCAACGAGCCGGTCCGGCGATCAAGGACAGGCGCGGCCCACGAGCCGCGCGCCCCGGCCCCCGCCCCCCGACCCCGGCGGGCCTGAATCCGTATCCACCGGGCCATATCCCGCGCGATTCCCCGCACCCATTTTTCGGGCTCCACCCGTTCCTCCTGTCGACGCGGTCAGTTCACCTTCCCGTCGCGCGGGTTTCCTAGCCTGTCGCCGACCCGCAACCTGATCGCGGGCAGACAGACGCTGGGAGCACCATGACGAAGGTCCGCAACCGATGGCTCAGGCCGCGCGACGGGGACAGCCCTGCCGGGCCGCCCGACGGGGCCGGGCAAGTCCCGGGTCGGGGGGACCGGATCACGCCGACTGAGCTTGACGTGTGTCTGCGCGCCTGCGCCGTACACAGCGGGAAGATGGTCGGCAGCCTCGACCGCAAGCGCGCCGAGCTCGCCGAGAAGCTGCGCCTGGTGCTCGCCGCCCACGCCACCGGCTCCGCCGAGAGCGCCCAGGCCGCGCCCGCCACCACGCCGCTCATCCGGCGGGCGGCCAAGAAAGTGGTCGCCGGGGCGACCGGCTCGCTGAGCGGTGAGCTGCTGGACGCGCTGCTGGCCGTCGGCAACAAGGCCCTGGAGTGCGGATACGGCGACGAGCTGAGGCTGTCGCTGCTCATCAGCGACGCCGTGCTGACCCAGCGCAAGAACTCGCGCGCCGGCTGGCGGCTGCGCGCCCGCACGCTGGAGGCCATGGGCGACGAGCCCGCGACCATCGCCGCGTACGAGCGCTATCTCGAACTGACCGAGGAGGACGGCTTCGGCGTCGCTCCCCGGATCGCCGGTCTGCGCACCGGCGGCGAGCAGCAGGACGAACTGCTGCGGCTGCTCGAACGCGGCTGCCCGCAGGCGTCGGTGTACGCGGACGGCCCCGCCACCGACATCTGGGCCGACGGCGTGGCGCTGCACGACGCGGGCGACCGCGCCGGCGCCGAGGCGCGGCTGATCGGCGCGCTCCTCGCGATGCGCGGCGACGGCAGCCCGGTGACGGACCTCCAGGTGTCCATCGGGCAGTACCTCGATCTGCGCCTCGCCCATGGCGGGCCGGTCGAGGAGACCCGTCAACTCGCCGCCCTCTACGGCGAGATGCGCCGCAACCGGCAGCGCGGCCCGGTCCCCGACCCGACCTTCGGCGACGTCCAGTGGCTCACCCTCGGCGAGTTCCGCAACCAGATCGCGGGCAAGTCCATCTGCCTGATCGCCAACTCGCAGAGTGTCGGCCGCGGTTCGCTCGGGTCCGAGATCGACGCGTACGACCTGGTGGTCCGCTTCAACTCGTACAAGATCGACGCGGCGGCCACCGGCAGGCGGACCGACATCCACGCCACCATCCACAAGCACGGCTTCAACTGGGACCAGAAGGTCACCACCCGGCTGATATTCGGCGGCCTCAGCGGCGACTGGAAGAACTCGCTGCGCAACCGCCTCGTGCCCGGCGCCCAGACGTATGTCAACGACGAGTCGCTGCGCTGGCCGCTGCGCAACATCGGCCGCGTCAGCAACGACGAGTGGGCCGCCATCCCGACCAGCGGCTTCAACATGCTCTGGCTGCTGGATTTCCTGGACGCCAGCCCGAAGCTCGACCTGATCGGCTTCGACTTCTACGAGAGCGGCGCCTACCGCCTCAAGGAAGCGATGCGGATGCCCATCACGTCCGTGCACGAGTACACCAGCGAAAAGGCGTGGGTCATGGAACGCGCCCAGAGCGTGACCGACACGAGGATCTCCCTGCGATGACCGCCACCTCCCACGCCCCGGTCGGGCCCGCCTCGGCCGCCGCCGCGACCGCGCCGCTGTCCGCCAACGCCCTCACCGGCAAACGACGCCTGGCCTTCGCGTCCTTCGTCGACGAGAACTATCTGCCCGGCTTCCTGGCGCTGCTGCGCAGCCTCGCGCTGTCCAACCCCGATGTGTGCGAGGACTTCATCGTCCTCCACGACGACCTGCGGCCCCAGTCGGTCGCCTCGATCCGGGCGCTGCACCCGCGGGCGCGGTTCCATCGCGTCGACGCCGCTCGGTACGACAGTTACGAGAAGGGCGACCAGGACAACTATCTGGTCCGCAAGGCGTACTTCATCCTCGACGTCTTCCGGCTCCGCGACTACGACACGATCATCACCCTGGACACCGACATGGTCGTCCTCGGTGACCTCGCCGAACTGCTCCAGCTGCGCGAGGGACTCGCCGCCGTACCGCAGTTCTTCTACGGGCAGCACAAGCTCAACAGCGGACTGCTGGTCATCCAGCGCGAGTATCTGAGCGACGAGTTCTGCGCGCGGATCGACGCCACCGGACGCAGCGGCGACTACGAGCTGGACAAGCACGACCAGGGCATCCTCAACTCCGTGCTCGACGGCGACTTCGTACAGCTCGACTCGCGCTACAACTTCGTCAAGCGGCGGCTCTCCGGCGACAAGCCCGTCCCCGACGACACCGCGATCCTGCACTTCACCGGCCGCCACAAGCCGTGGCAGGGCGGCGAGGCCGGATACACGCAGGCCGAGGACCGCTGGCGTGAATTCGAGCTGACGGACGCGGAGTTCTACGCCGCGTACATGGCCGTGTCCGGCTCCATGCACCACGATCTGGTCGTCAAGTACGGCACCGAGCACGTCGCGCTCACCGGGGACGTCGAGAGCGCCCGCAAGGTCGCCCACGCGCACATCAACGCGGGCGGGTTCCAGGAAGCCGCCGACATCCTCGGCAGCGTGCACATCCCGGTCGACGACACCTGGCCGCACGAGGTGCTGGGACACGCCCTGATGAGTGTCTCCCGCTACGAGGAGGCCAAGATCCAGCTGCATCTCGCGGCGGGCTCGCCTGCCCGCGCCGCGACGTCCTTCGGGCGGCTGGCGCAGATCGCCTGGATCCACGGCGACGACACGGCGGCGCACGAGTTCGCGATGCGGGGCCTGGCCGTCGACCCCACGCACCGGCCCAACCGGCTGATGCGGCTGCGGACGCGGGGCGACGACCTGCCGGCGCCGCGCGAGGGCGCGCCCGAGGACCAACTGGCCCACGTGGCCTTCTACATGCCGCAGCAGGGCAACGCGGGCGACAAGCTGCTGCCCGAGTCCGTACGGCTCGCGGTGGGCACCAGCACCGGCGCGAACGGCGGGGCCGACACCGAGACGGGCCCGGCCCGCTGGCACTCGATCCACGCCCACCGCCTCTTCGACAAGGCCGCGCTTCAGCGCGTCAACGAGCGGCGCGGCCTGGTCATCGGCGGCGGCGGACTCTTCATCCCGGACACCGCGCCGAACGGCAACAGCGCCTGGCAGTGGAACGTCCCCGACGAGCACCTGAACGGCATCGACGTACCGATCGTCGTCTACGCGGTCGGCTTCAACGCCTTCGACGGCCAGTCCTACCGGGCCGGGCGTTTCAACTCCTCCCTGCGCCAACTGGTGGAGCGCAGCGCCTTCTTCGCGCTCCGCAACCACGGCTCCATCCAGAAGGTCCGCGCCCTGCTGCCGGCCTCGCTCCACGACAAGGTGCGCTTCCAGCCCTGCCCGACCACGGTCACCCGACAACTGGTCGACGGCTGGACCGACCCCGCCCCCGGGCAGCGCGAGAACACCGTCATGATCAACGCCGCCTACGACCGGGCGGGCCTGCGCTTCGGCCACGACTACGACCACTTCCTCGCCGAGATGGCGAAGGCGGTCCGGGCGCTGGGCGCGCACACCGAGGTCCAGTGCGTCGCGCACTCGCTGGACGACGAGAAGATCGCGTTCGACCTGCGGCGCGAGCACAATGTCTCGCTGCCGGTCATCCCGATGTACGACTTCGACAACGACGCGATCAGGGACACCTACGCCCGTACGAAGCTGGTCATCGGGATGCGCGGCCACGCGGGGATGATCCCGTTCGGTTGCGGCACGCCGATCATCTCGCTGATCTCGCACCCGAAGATGGCGTACTTCCTCAGCGACATCGACCGCCCCGAGTGGGGTGTCTCGGTCCACGACAAGAACCTCGGGGCGCTGCTCACGGAGCGGGCGCTGGGGCTGCTGGACGACCACGCCGGGTCGGTGGCCGATGTGCACGGCAGGCAGCAGGAGCTGTGGAAGGTGACCCAGTCGAACGCGGCCGACCTGCGGGCGATCCTGGGGAACTGACCGGCTCGCCGGCCCGCGCCGGACGGGTCGGGAAGCCCGTCCGGCGCGGGCCGGCACCCGTCAGTAGTGGACCTGCGTGGGGAACGTGGCCGTGGGGCTGAACAGCGCCGCGTACGCCTCTTCGTGATGTCTGCGGTGCCGGCCCGCCCGGTTCGCGTCGGTGGTCGAGGTGGACGACGGGGTCAGCATCCCGTTGTCCGCCAGGGCCTGGACGCGCAGTAGCAACGTCCTGATGTCCAGGCCCAGTTCGCCCGCCACCGTCTGGAGGTCGAGGCCGGACTGCCAGCTCCAGACCAGCACCGAGTCCATGCTGGAGGACCAGACCACCGGGTTGGCCTCGGCCTCGGTGGTGTGGAGCACCGGGGCGGCGTCCTGGTGCTGTGCCATCTCCTGGTACGGGGCGCTCTCGCCGCGGGGGTGCGGCACGTGCACCTCCGCCGGAACGGCCTGGGGTGCCTGCTGCTGGTACGCCTGCTCGGAGAAGGGCTCCTCCGACGGCTGTGCGGGTGGCGTCGCGGCGGGCGTCTGCGCGTGCGGGATCGGCTGCGTGCTCGCCTGCGGGTAACGCTCCAGCAGTCCTTCGGCGACGTTGCGCGCGTCGCTCTTGCCGACGGTGCGCCGCGCCAGCCGCACCTCGCGCTCGTTCAGCCCCATCAGGTCCGCGACGGCCCCGTCGTTGCCGACGGTGACGGCGAACGCGGCGAGCGTCCGGCTCCGCTCCGCCTGTGCCTCGTCCAGTACGGCCTGGGCCTGCCGCACCTGCTCGTCGCTGGCGCAGAAGGCTTCGGCGAGCACGCTGTTCCTGTCCCAGAGTTCACGTGGTTCCACGTGAACTTCAACGCGCGCGAGGCCGAAGCGCACGCCACGTTACGATAATTTCCGCCAAATGGACCAAAGGGTCACTATCGCCTGAAAGGATGACTTGAGCATCGGTTGCCGGGCAGCCCTCGGCCCGTCCGGCGACCGGGGACACCTACGCGCGCAGCCGCAGCACCGCACGCCGCAGCCGCCTCGCGCGGCGCACCACGCGCTGCGCCGCCGCGTTCTGCGGGATGCGGACGAGCTGCGGGCCGACCGCGCCGGGCAGTCCGAGCGTGGTCAGCCGGCGCCGCTTGAAGTACCGCAGCGTGTGCGGGTCCAGGCGCGCGGCCAGGAAACTCTCGGCTGCCGGGCGCAGTTCCGGGTGCATCTGCGGCTGCATCGTGAAACCGACGGCCGTGACCAGCTCGGCGGGGTGCGGCTCGGGCCGGTAGGTACCGTCGTCGTCCAGCGGCGGGACGAGCGCGTCCACGAGCGTGA
Organism: Streptomyces panacea; assembly: GCF_040560175.1. Lineage (NCBI taxonomy): Bacteria > Bacillati > Actinomycetota > Actinomycetes > Kitasatosporales > Streptomycetaceae > Streptomyces > Streptomyces panacea. The sequence continues at coordinate 28,288 of NZ_JARJHW010000018.1, read as the reverse complement.
CCGGCACCCGGTTGCTGTTCTGGAACGGGGTGAGCCGGTCGAGCAGCAGGCCGGTGCCGGTGCGGGCCACCGGGATGCCGAAGAACGCCGACGCCGTGAACAGCGCCGTCGAGAAGCAGCCGACGACCAGGGCGGGCTTCAGCCGCCGGTACAGCACCTCGGCGAGTACCGGGCTGTCCAGCACGGTCAGTCGGGCGCCGAGCCTCGCCGCCTCCTCCTCCAGCCGCCGCGACCGGACGGCCGGAGCGGTGGGGTGCGGCTTGAACACCACCCGCGTGTGACCGAGTTCGACCACGCCCCGCACCATCCGCAGGTGCAGTTCCTCCTCCTCGCGCTCGGTGATGAGGCCGAGCGTGGAGAGGTACTGCCCGAGCAGCAGCGCGGGCGGTTCGTCCGGAGCCTCGAACTCCTCCGCCGCGTCGGCGAGCTGGTCCAGGACCCGCAGGAAGTCCGCCGTCGGCACCGTCCGGGACGGGACGCCGAACTCGGTGAGCAGCAGCGGCACCAGACCCGGTACGAGATCGAGGTGCAGCAGCCTGCGTACGCGCGCGCCGACCTGGAGGTCGAGCCGGTTGCGGGTGGGGCCGTAGCTCATCAGCCCGTCCGCGTACACCTCGATCCGGGCGGCCGTGAAGATCTCCGCGAGCGTGAGCGCGGGGCTGACCTGGATCGATTCGAGGACCAGCTCGACCGTGTCGTCGCCCAGACCCCAGGCGAGCCGCAGATGGCGCTCCCAGATCGGCAGGTCGTCCTCGCGGGGGACCCAGCCGCCGGGATGGAACGGCGCGATGGTCTCGTTCCACGACAGCACGTCGTCGAAGCGGTGGCGCAGCCGCGCGAATCCGGGCATCTCGTGGACGGCCGGGGTCAGTTCGGGCGTACCGGCGTTGTTGCTCACGACCAGGACGGTCCGGTCGACGGCCGGGAACAGCCCGGCGTCGAGCGCGGCGGCCAGGGTGGCGGCGCCGTACAGGGTGGAGGCGTAGAAGACGCGCGTCGTACGGCCGGGGGAGGGAGTCGTCATCAGGCCGCCGCCTTCCCGGTCGCGCCCTGGCGCCTGCGCAGCCTGCGCAATTGGGTCGAGCGGTCCAGGTCCATCGAGTTCAGCGCTTCTTTCAGTACGTCCTGCGGCAGCCGTTTCATGGCGGCGGCGCTCATCGTGCGCAATTTCTTCGCCACGGCCGGTTCGAACCGTTCCTTCGCCCCCAGGTGGTGCGAAATGATGGCCAGATAGGTCCTTACGGCCTTCAGGAGAAAACGCTCGCCCTCGGGATCCGCCGCTGTTTCCTCGATCACCTGGTCGAATGCGCGGATGAAGTCCAGCTGGCGTACGTCACCGATCTGCGTGAGCGAGGAGGCGACGCCGCGCCGGTAGAAGATCCCGAGCAGTCCCACGGCGGCGAAGGACTCGGCCTCGCGGTGCAGCCGCCAGATCCACGGGCGGTCCTCGGCGGTCCGCAGCCCGTCCGTGAAGTGCAGCAGCCCCCGGTCTTTGAGGCGCTGGTGGTAGATGCCGGCCCAGGCGTACGCGTAGTCCACCGACGTCGTCCTGTCGGCGGGCAGGATCGTCCCGCGCGGCTTCAGGACCTCGCCGCGGGGGCCGACCGGGACGCGGTGCACCGTCCGGGCCCGGCCCGTGAACTGGACATGGTCGGTGCGGACGAAGTCGCAGCCCAGCCCCTCGATGGTGGCCAGCAACTGCTCGTAGTAGCCCGGCACCACCCAGTCGTCGCCGTCGAGATAGGTGATGTACTCACCGCGGGCGGCGTCGAGGCCGGTGTTGCGCGCGGTGGCCAGTCCGCCGTTCTTCTCGTGTCTCAGCAGGACCGCGCCGGGCAGCTCGCGCTCCGCGTGCCGCAGGAGTTCCGGGGTCCCGTCGGTCGAGCAGTCGTCGACGAGCAGGAACTCGAAATCCTCCCGGGTGTTCGCGGCGAGGCTTCGAAGGGTTTCGGGGACGTATGTCTGCACGTTGAAGAACGGCACGACGACAGAGAGCTTGACCACCCCGGTGACGCTAGGCGGCGGCCCGTCATTCGTTCCGACATCCGCGAGGATGAGAGGTGAACGACGGATGGCGGAATGGTTAACCCAGACCATTCCCAGGCCGTTCCCGGGCCATTTCGCTCTCTGTCGACCCTCTGTTAACCCTTTATTGCTGTTGCGTTGGGCCGCCAAACGGAATGCCTTCCTAACGTCCAACACGTGCCATCACGTACCAGCAAAGCGGTCCGGGTCGCCGTGCTCGCCGACTCCGACACACGGTGGAAGTGGGGCGCGCTGACCGCGCGCCGCATCGCACCCGACGACCGCGACATCGAGCTCAGCGGATTCCTGCTGCGCGGACGAGCGACGCCCACCGCCCGTCAGCTGGAGGAGGTGGGGGCCGAGGCCGACGCGCTGCGCGAGATGACCGGCACGGAGTTCCTGGACGTCCTGCGCGAGGAGACGTACGACGTCGTCGTCCTCGCCCTGGTCGGCGGCGCCGTCCAGGCGATGCTGCACGGGATATCCGCGCTGGACCTGCCCGACCGGCCGGTGCTCGTCACCGGCTACGTCGGTGTCGTCTACGAGAAGCTCTCCGACGGACTCCTGCTGCGCCACGGCGCGGACATCGTCCTCGCCAACTCCCGCCACGACGCCCAGCGTTTCCGCGCGGTGTACGAGGGCGTGGGCGCCGGGTCCGACTCGGTGACCGAGGCCGCGCTGCCCTTCCTCGGCGGCGCGCGGTACACCCCCGAAGAGGGCAGGGACACGGTCGTCTTCGCGGCCCAGCCGTCCGTCCCGCTGACCCGCGCCGACCGCGCGTACCTGCTGCGGCGGCTGATCGAGCACGCGAGGCTGCACCCGCGCCGCGAGGTCCTGCTCAAGCTGCGCAGCCGCGTGGGGGAGCAGACCACGCACGTCGAGGAGTTTCCGTACCAGCGCCTCGCCGAGAAGGTACCCGGCGGCCTGCCGCCCAACTTCCGCCTCGTGTACGGGAACATGGGCGAGATCCTGGACGGCACCGACCTGCTGGTCACCGTCTCCTCCACGGCCGCGCTGGAGTCCCTGCACCGCCGCATCCCCACCGCGATCCTCACCGACCTCGGGATCCGCGAACCGCTCGGCAACCACCACTTCATCGGCTCCGGCTGCCTCGCCTCCTGGGACCGGCTCGACGGCGGACAGCGGCCGAAGGCCGACCCCGTCTGGGCGGACCGGCAGGGCGTCGCCGCCGACGGCGGTTACGCCTCCGCCTTCGACGCGGCCCGTGAGCGCGTCGAGAAGCTGCTGGCCGACGGCGACCTGCCGCCCATCACCCCGTACTACACGGCGACCACCGCGCCCGGCTATCTGCCGGGCCTCCTCGCCCGCTACCACCTGGCGCCCGACGGCCACCCGCTGACGGCGTCGAACCGCACCACGACGGCCGGCGCGACCGGCGTCCGACGCGTGGTCCGCGACACCGTCCGCGCGGCGGCCCGCGGCGCCTACCGCCACGGGGTCCAGCGCGTGGCCCCGGTCATCCGCCGGATGGGCGACCTGTGACGCCGCCCCCGCCGGCCGCCGCGCCCGCGCCGCACGGCGCGGTGGCCGACCACCCGGCGCGGCAGCAGCAGCACGCAGTGAACCAAGGAGACCCGTCCATGACCGTCCTCGCCGTGATCCCCGCCCGCGGTGGATCCAAGGGCGTCCCCGCCAAGAACCTCGCCCAGGTCGGCGGTGTCCCGCTCGTCGTACGCGCCGTGCTCGCCTGCCGGGCCGCCCGGCAGGTGACCGACGTCGTCGTCTCCACGGACGACGCGGCCATCGCCGACGCCGCCCGCGCCGCCGGGGCCGAGGTCGTACTTCGCCCGGCCGCCATCGCGGGCGACACCGCGACCAGCGAGGCCGCCGTCCTGCACGCGATGGACGCCTACGGCGCGATGCGCGGCGCCACGCACCACACCGACGTGGTCCTGCTCGTGCAGTGCACCAGCCCCTTCATCACCCCCGGCGACCTCGACGGCGTCGTGTCCGCCGTCACCGAGGGCGGCGCCGACAGCGCGCTGACCGTCGCGCCGACCCACGGCTTCATCTGGCGCTCCGAGAACGACGGCTTCGGCGTCAACCACGACAAGTCGAACCGGCCCCGCAGGCAGGACCGGCCCCAGGAGTTCCTGGAGACCGGCGCCGCCTACGCGATGCGCGCCGACGGCTTCCGCGAGGCCGGACACCGATTCTTCGGGCGCACCGAACTGGTGAGCACCGACCCCGAGCGCGTGCTGGAGATCGACGACCCGCACGACCTGGAGCGGGCCCGCGCCCTCGCGCCGCTCCTGGACACCCCCGCGCTCCCCGGCCGCGCCGACATCGACGCGGTCGTCCTGGACTTCGACGGCACCCAGACCGACGACCGGGTGCTCGTCGACTCGGAGGGCCGCGAGACCGTCGCCGTACACCGCGGTGACGGCCTCGGCATCGCCGCCCTCCGCCGCGCCGGCCTGGAACTGCTCATCCTCTCCACCGAGCAGAACCCGGTCGTCGCCGCACGCGCCCGCAAGTTGCGCGTGCCGGTGCTCCACGGCATCGACCGCAAGGACCTCGCACTGAAGCAGTGGTGCGACGAGCACGGGGTCACACCCGAGCGGGTGCTGTACGTCGGCAACGACGTCAACGACCTTCCGTGCTTCGCGCTCGCGGGCTGGCCGGTGGCCGTCGCGAGCGCCCACGACGCGGTACGCGCGGCGGCGCGCGCCGTCACGACGACCCCCGGCGGCGCCGGCGCGATCCGCGAGATCGCCACCTGGCTCCTCGGTCCCGCTCTGGACGTCAACACCCCCTCGACCCCCCACGGCACCACCGCCGACATCTCGACCAGTTAGGAACCCTCCCATGAGCACCAACTCCCGCCTGCGTACCCTCGGCACCCGTACCGCCGGCCCCGGCCGCCCGGTCTACGTGACCGGTGAGATCGGCATCAACCACAACGGCGACATCGACAACGCGCTCGCGCTGGTCGACGCCGCCGCCGAGGCCGGCTGCGACGCCGTCAAGTTCCAGAAGCGCACCCCCGAGATCTGCACCCCGCGCGACCAGTGGGACATCGAGCGGGACACCCCCTGGGGCCGGATGACGTACATCGACTACCGCCACCGCGTGGAGTTCGGCGAGGCCGAGTACGCCACGATCGACGCGCACTGCAAGAAGCGCGGCATCGACTGGTTCGCCTCCCCGTGGGACACCGAGGCCGTCGCGTTCCTGGAGAAGTTCGACGTGCCCGCCCACAAGGTGGCCTCCGCCTCCCTCACCGACGACGAGCTGCTGCGCTCCCTGCGCGCCACCGGCCGCACCGTCATCCTCTCGACGGGCATGTCGACGCCGAAGCAGATCCGCCACGCGGTCGAGGTGCTCGGCAGCGAGAACATCCTTCTCTGCCACGCCACTTCGACGTACCCGGCCAAGGCCGAGGAGCTGAACCTGCGGGTCATCAACACCCTCCAGGCCGAGTTCCCGAACGTGCCGATCGGCTACAGCGGCCACGAGACCGGTCTCCAGACCACCCTCGCCGCCGTCGCCCTCGGCGCCGCCTTCGTCGAGCGTCACATCACCCTCGACCGCGCCATGTGGGGCTCCGACCAGGCCGCCTCCGTCGAGCCCGGCGGCCTGACCCGTCTCGTCCGCGACATCCGCACCATCGAGGCCTCCCTCGGTGACGGCGTCAAGAAGGTGTACGAGTCGGAGCTGGGCCCGATGAAGAAGCTCCGCCGCGTCACCGGTGTCGTCGCCGAGGCCGCGGACGGCGCACAGCCCGTGGCGGTCTGACAGCCATGAGCCGTCCCTCCGGGGTGCGCACCCCGTCCCCTCGCGCCATCGCATTCGTGGAGAGCCCGGTCCAACTCCTGAACGTGCTGGAGTGGGCGCGGGCGAGCGTGACCGGTGCGGAACTCACCGTGGTCGTCCTGTCGCCCACCGACCCCATGTCGCGCGGCCAGCTCCGGCGGATGGCCGAGCTGGCCCGCGACGCGGGCTTCACCGTGCGCTGGCAGGAGGCCCGCGGCGGCGCGAGCGCGCCGCTGCGGACGATACGGGAGCTGGCTCCGATGCTGCGCAAGGCGGAGCGGATCGTCATCGGCGACCCGTTCTCCCGCTACGTACAGCTGCTGCTGACCCTCGTCAGCAGCAAGGAGCTGACCGTCGTGGACGACGGGACGGCGACGATGGAGTTCATCGCGCAGCTCGTGCACGGTGAACCGCTGGTGCGCTGGCACCGGCGGGGCGGCAGGCGCGGGCCGCGCGAGCTGGTGCTCGCGCCGGTCTCCGCCGTCGCGCGGCGCCGGCTCACGCCCTCGCGCACCCGCAGCGTCGAGGTCTTCACCTCGATGCCCGTGGAGGCGCCGCCGGGCATCACGGTCACGGCCAACACGTTCGAGTGGACCAAGGCCACCTTCGGGCCGCCCCGGATCGCCAAGGGCGCCGACATGGTCGGCACCTCGCTCGTCGAGACGGGCGTGGTCGACCTGGAGCAGTACGTGACGGCGGTCGGCTCGCTCGCCCGCAGCCACGGCGCGAAGCGGTACTTCGCGCACCGCAGGGAGAGCGTGGAGAAGCTGCACCGGCTCGCCACGGAGACGGGTCTGGAGATCGTCCGCCCCGACCTCCCGCTGGAACTGATCGCCCGCCGCGGCCCGATCGGCTCGACCGTGCTGAGCTTCCCCTCGACGGTCGTCCACACGCTGCCACTCGCACTCGCCGGCACGGGGGTACGGGTGGCGGTCTGGGACATCGCCCCGGAATGGCTGAAGGACAACGCCTCGCCGCGCGCGCACGGCTTCCTGTCGGGCGTCACGGGCACGGCCAGGGACGTACACCGGCTGCCGAGCGTGGCGGCGTCGGCTTAGGACCTGACACACCGCTGCGGCCCGAGCCCCTGAGGGTGCGGGCCGCAGCGGTGTGTCAGGTCCTACGTGGCGGGGATCTGGGCCGGCTCGGGCTTGAGCCCGCCGCCGTCGTCGCACTTGAGCTCCTTGGCCATGGCCAGGGCGAAGGAGTGGGCGAGGGTGGCATAAGCGTTCTTGAGGGGTCGCACATCCCCCTCGGCCTCCGTGGGCAGTGCCCGTGATTGCGCCCAGACACTGACATGGTCGGGCGATGCGAGAGGCTCGTCCTTCGGCGAGCAAGGGAACGTGACGAACGCGGAATCGTGAGCCGCACCGGCTTTCTCGCCCATGGTAAGCCTGGTGAATTTCCGGGCGGTGTCTTCCTTCGGAGGGGTGCTGCTCAGTCTCCAGACGACGCGAATCTCATCGGCCGGGCCACCGGATTCGGGACGCGGATAAATGCTGCAGACATCTCCGGTTCCGGAGCCCACGGGTGCGGCCTCGCGGGTCAACTCCACGGCTGCGGCGGCGACGGCGGATTCCCCGCCGGTGGGAGCGAACAAGGTTGCACCGGTGATGACTTCGAGTGCTCCGACCGCGGCCTTGTTCACGGCTCCCACGGCGCACAGTTTGTCGGCCGTCACGGACGCGTCGGCCGCGTTCGTGTCCGTGACGTCGGATCCGCCGCAGCCCACGGCCCCGAATCCCAGGGAAACGGCCACGGCCACACAGAGGAGCCCGTACGTCCTCCGGCGGGTGGTCATCATCAGCATCTTTCTCCGTGGACGTAGTGGGGACGGTGGACGGGTGCCTTCAGCCGGTATCCGGGTCGTGGCCCTGCTGTTTGGCGCGACTGTTGCCCTTTTGGTAGCCGGCCAGTTGGGATTCAATGAGATCAGCGCCGAACTTGCCCTCGGGGTTTATTTCATTCCGTGCCAAGAATTCGTCCATCGGCGCCATGGCCCGACCTTCACCGGAGGCATAGATCGTGCGCCTTTCGTCTTCGTTCAATTCCTTGACCTTGTCCTCGTTCTCGTCCACCGATTTCTCGGAGATCGCACCGACGATCTGGCTGACGGTCCCTTCGACCAGGGGTGGGCCGACGTCCGACGCGAGCGGGATGAGGACCGCAGCCGCGCCCACCGCTGGAGCGGCGGGCAGGAAGGCGACAGCAGCGCCCGCCCCGACAGCCGTCGCGAATTCGATCGAACCAGCGCGTTTGGCAACCGCTTTCTCGAATTCCTCATGGCTGTCGAGGTTGTCGGCTATCACCTGGTCGGCGCGTGTCTGGTCGAGCATGCCCTGTACCTCGGAGCCGACACGGATGGCGGTCCTGGCACCTCCTTCATCGACCGTGCCGTCCTGTCCGACCTGAGCCTCCAGCACGCTGCGGGTGTAGACCTGCTCGGCGGTGGAGAGCGTGGCATAAGCGTCGGGGTGCTGACCCACGGCGCTGAGGAAATCGCGGACGGTGCTCTCGCCGTCGCCGCCGGGGGCATTGTCGAAGTCGATGCGGCCTTCCGTCGGCCCCCCGCTGAAGACACTGCCCGGGCCGGTGCCGGCCAGGGCCCAGTTGATGTCGTTGATGTACCCCGCGCCCATGGTGCCGAGGCTGTCCGCCAGCGCCTCCTGCTCCTTGAGCAGTTCCGGGTCAGAGCCGTACTTCTCCATGACCTGCCGCATGATCGCCGCGTTGTCCGCGTCCCGGACGACATCGCCGTCCGGATGTCCCGCCGGGTAGCCGAGGGTCGCGGCCTCCAGTGCCCTGCCCAGGGCGTCGGGCATGTGATTGCGCGCCTTGGAGTCGTCACCCGCGTTGTGCTCGTTGGTGTCGGGGAAGCCTTCCCACTTCTCGTTGCCGAAGAAGTCGAGGTAGTTGCCGATCGCGGTGCCATCGGTCTTCCCGAGGTCGGCCGTCGCGCCGCCCTTGACCGTGCCGTCCTCGTTGTACGCGGTCGGCGGGTCGGTGAAGAACTGCTTCGCCGCGTCCGGGCTGTTGCCGAGGGCCTCCAGCATGGCGGTCATCGGGTCGTAGCCCGCGCCGTTGACGCCGGAGGGGTTGAACGGGTTCGTGAACGTGCCCGCTCCCCTGGAACTGAACAGGGTCGGGTCCTTCTGGTGGAGCTGTGCCACGTGTTCGGCCATCGGGTTGAGGAACTTCGGGTCGTAGTTCCCGCTCCGCATGATGCCGCCGAGGAGTTGGTACCCGAAGGCCCCGTTGTAGTCGCCCTTGTACAACGGGATGCGTTCCGTGCCCGCCTTGCGGAGCTCCGGGCCCCACTCGGCGGTGAACTTCGAGTCGTGGGAGGCGTTGGCCAGGTTGAGCCCCAGGTTTCGCTGGAGTTCCTGTACGTCCTTGAGCCGTTGCTTGTCGACCTCGCCGCCGAAGTTGGACGTGTCGGTGGAGAGCTGGCCGAAGAATGCGAGGGACTTCTCCGGGCCGAGCTTCTCGTAGAAGTTCTTGGAGAACTCGACGGACTTGCTGTTGTCCTTCAGCAGTGCGTTGAGAGCCTGGAGTTCGGTGTGGGTGAGGTCACGGCCCTTGCCGGCCAGGGCCGCGGCCCGTGCGGCCTCCTCCTGGTCCAGCGTGGTGTACGTCGGCCCGCTGAAGTCCTTGCGGTCGGTGACGTTGGCCTCAAGGGCGTTCTTGAACGCCACGTCGGTGTCGTCGCAGTTGTCGACGATGCGGTCGATCTTCGCCTGCCAGGCGGCCACGTTCTTGTTCTCCTGTTGGAGAATGGCGGCGTAGTCCGGTTCATGGGCGCGCTGGTACGGCGTGAGCTCCTGGATCGAGTTCCGGGCGGTGACCTTGCCCTTGGCGTCCACGTGGATGCCGGCCGCCGGCCCTTCGTGATCGCGGATGTTCAGCAGGTCGTCCCTGGCCTTCTTGATGGCGGCGTAGCCGTCCTCAAGGATCTGCATCACGCCCTTGGCCTCGGCGGCGGCGTCCGTGAACTCCCTGGCCGTCTTGGCGATGAACTCTTTCGTGACGCCCGCGTTGACGCCCTGCCACGCGGCCTTGTCCGCCGCGGTCTTCATGTCCTGGGCGTCCTGCGCCAGTTGGAACAGACTGCCCGGCGTCTTTGCGCTGCGCGTCATCTCCGACCAGCGGTCGGCGGCGGCCCTCAGCTTCGCCACCGGGGCGTTGATGATGTCCTCGTACGTCAGCATGCCGAACCTCCCCCGTCGTTCCCCGCGTGTGGTGCGCTACTTCATGTAATCCGTCAGTGCCGAGATCGGGGCGATGTCACCCTCGATCTTCACGTCGTCCTTGGCATGCTGCGCCTTGGTGAAGTCCAGATGGTTCGAGATCCGCGCGCAGGAGTCCAGCAGCGTCTTGAGATGGGTCTGCCACCGGTCGTTCACCTTGAGCAGCGCGGAACCGCTGGTGAACTGCCCGTTGGTCAGCGCGATCGCCGCGTCGTGGGTGGCGGGACGCGCGTGGTCGCCGTCCTTTGAGAGCCGGTCCCGCAGGTCGTACGCGTCGTTCCCGATACGGCCGAGGTCGTCCCGGTTGACGACAAGATTCCCGCCGCCGCCCTCGGCCGGAAGGCTGTTGAGCCGCATCGAGTGACGCTGGGCCGCCGCGTCACGGAGCTGGGCCCATTCCTCGTCGAACGACATGAAATCCCCCGTACCTGTCTCGGCCGACCCTCCGAACTGGACCGGCCACGCGCTCACACAGTGTATCGACCCCGTCGCAGACAAGTGCCTGCGCCTGGGCGGCAGTTGGCATCGGCGCCGGTCGGCGGGTGCGCGGTGCTCCGTGTGCGTGGGGGGCCGGGACGCGGTCCGTGCGCGGGCAGGGCGTCGCCGAAGCCGCAGGACGCGATGCGGTGGTTCACCGGAGTGGGGGAGCCCGCTCCGAGGGCGTGCACCCCTGAGCGAAGGGCGTCCGGATTCTGGACGGATTCGACACTCTCCGTCACCTCAGCGCGACGGATCGGCGAGTTTACCCGCCACGGCGATACGTCACTCGCCTCCCGGCCCACTTTCTTACGCCTTTCGGGCCTAGGTTTTGTTGATCGTCGGGCAGTTGCCCCCTCCGGGGGCCTACCCTTCAACAGGTGAACCAGTTGATGTCCCGCGAGTCCGAAGCCGACCTCTCCGGTGAGCCCAGCGCCTCCGCGCTGCCCGGCACGCTGCCCGAAACGCTGCGTACCGAGCTGATCGCCTTCCGCAGAGACATGCACATGCACCCGGAGCTCGGCAACCAGGAGTTCCGTACCACCGCGGCGCTCAAGCACCGCCTGGAGGCGGCCGGCCTCGCGCCGCAGGTACTCAACACCGGCACCGGACTCTTCTGTGACATCGGCGTACGTGAGGGCGTCGCGCCCGCCAGGCCCATGCTCGCCCTCCGCGCGGACATCGACGCCCTCCCCATCCCGGACACCAAGGCCGGTGTGGCCTACCGCTCGACCGTGCCCGACCGCGCGCACGCCTGCGGCCACGACGTCCACACCACCGCCGTCCTCGGCGCCGGCCTGGTCCTGGCCGAACTCGACCGCCAGGGCCTGCTGCCCCAGCCGGTGCGGCTGATCTTCCAGCCCGCCGAGGAGGTGCTGCCCGGCGGCGCGCTCGACGCGATCGAGTCCGGTGTCCTGGAGGGCGTCGGCAGGATCATCGCGGTGCACTGCGACCCGCGCGTGGACGTCGGCACCATCGGCCTGCGCACCGGCCCGATCACCTCCGCCTGCGACCGGCTGGAAGTCTCCCTCGACGGCCCCGGCGGCCACACCGCCCGCCCGCACCTGACCACCGACCTGGTCACCGCCGCCGCGAAGGTCGCCACCGAGGTGCCCGCGCTGCTGGCCCGCCGCGTCGACGCCCGGTCCGGGCTCGCGCTCACCTGGGGCCGTATCGCCGCCGGCCACGCCTGCAACGTCATCCCGCAGCACGCCGAACTGTCCGGCACCGTCCGCTGCCTGGACCTGAAGGCCTGGCGCGAGGCACCGGACCTGGTGCACGCAGCGATCGACGAGATCTCCGCGCTCTACCACGCCAAGTCGCAGATCAACTACGTGCGCGGGGTGCCGCCGGTCGTCAACGACCTGGTGATGGCCGAGCTGCTGCGCGACGCGCAGACCGCGCGCCGGGGCGCCCAGTCGATCGAGGACACCGAGCAGAGCCTCGGCGGCGAGGACTTCTCCTGGTATCTGGAGCAGGTCCCCGGCGCGATGGCGCGACTCGGCGTACGGACTCCGGGCGACACCTCCCGGCGCGATCTGCACCGGGGGGATTTCGACGCGGACGAACGGGCGATTCAGGTCGGTGTAGAGCTTTTCACCGCCGCTGCGCTGATCGACGGCGACCGTTCGTAACCGGCCGTGCCCCTTCTCGTAATCGGACGTCGCAGCTCCTGTTCGCGACGATCCGATAACGGCTTCCGTACAGGGCTTTAACTGACATCTACGCGCGTTACGATCGCGGCGAAACCAGCGCCGGAAGAGGCGCCCTAGGTCGCTTTTGAAGGAGCCTCCCTTGCGCCGCGTACAGAAATTCGCCGCCGTGAGCGCCGCCACCGTGGCACTCGCGCTCACCGCCACCGCGTGTGGCGAGTCGTCCACCGAGAGTTCCGGCTCCGACAAGGACGAGCTCAAGATCGGTATGGCATACGACGTCGGTGGCCGGGGTGACAACTCCTTCAACGACTCCGCCGCCCGCGGACTCGACAAGGCCAAGGCCGACCTGAAGGCCACGACGAAGGAACTCACGGCCAAGAACGGCGAGACCCCCGCGGACCGCGAGACCCGTCTCGCCTCGCTCGCCGAGGGCGGCTTCAACCCGGTCATCGGCGTGGGCTTCGCCTACAAGGACGCGATCGACAAGGTCGCGGCCAAGTTCCCGGAGACCACCTTCGGCCTCATCGACTCCGTCTCGGAGGCGAAGAACGTCGACAGCATCATCTTCACCGAGGAGCAGGGCTCCTATCTCGCCGGTGTGGCCGCCGCGTTGAAGTCGAAGGACGGCAAGATCGGCTTCATCGGCGGTGTGGACCTTCCGCTGATCAAGAAGTTCGCGGCCGGCTTCCAGCAGGGTGTCAAGGACACCGAGCCGAGCGCCTCCGTGCAGATCCAGTACCTCTCCTCCGGTTCCGACCTCTCCGGCTTCGGCAGCCCGGACAAGGGCAAGGCGGCGGCCAAGGGCATGCTCGACAAGGGCATCGACGTCATCTTCGCGGCGGCCGGCGGTTCCGGCGCCGGCGCGATCGAGGCCGTGTCCGCCCAGACGGGCGCGTGGGCCATCGGCGTCGACTCCGACCAGGCGCTCGACCCGGCTCTCGCGAAGTACAAGGCGTCGATCCTCACCTCCGTCGTGAAGAACGTCGACACCGGTGTCTACGACCTGGCCAAGTCCGTCGCCGACGGCAAGCCGCTGACCGGCACCCACGCCTACTCGCTCGCCGAGGACGGTGTCAGCCTGACCACCACGGGCGACCACCTCACGGACGTGCAGGCGAAGATCGACGAGGCGAAGAAGAAGATCGTGGACGGCTCGATCAAGGTGAAGTCCACCCTGTAGGACCGAAAGGTCCTCGTTTGGATCGTGCCCTGGTTCCTCGATCCCCGCGGGCCCGGTGAGCGGCTTCGGCCGCTCACCGGGCCCCGGCCCGCATCAGCCTCGGGGCAGTCCGATCTCAAGTCGACACTACGCGCGTAGCGTTCAGCGACGCACTGTAGTTTCGATGGCCATCACTGCCCCTGCTCTTCCGCTCCTGTCCTGGAGAGTGCGTCATCAAAGCGTCCAGCAGCCCCCATGCCGTGGAGCTTCACGGCATCACCAAACGATTTCCCGGCGTGGTCGCCAACCACGACATCGACGTCTCCGTACGCTCGGGCACCGTCCACGCGCTCGTGGGTGAGAACGGCGCCGGCAAGTCCACCCTGATGAAGATCCTTTACGGGATGCAGAAGCCCGACGAGGGCACCATCGCGGTGAACGGCGAACAGGTCTCGTTCAACAACCCCGGCGACGCCATCGCACGGGGAATCGGCATGGTGCACCAGCACTTCATGCTCGCCGACTACCTGACCGTCCTTGAGAACGTCGTCCTCGGCTCCGAGAAGCTGCACGGCATCGGCGACCGGGCGCGCACCAGGATCCAGGAGATCTCCGACGCCTACGGACTCGGCGTCCGTCCCGACGCCCACGTCGAGGACCTCGGTGTCGCCGACCGCCAGCGCGTGGAGATCCTCAAGGTCCTCTACCGCGGCGCCCGGATCCTGATCCTCGACGAGCCCACCGCCGTCCTCGTACCGCAGGAGGTCGACGCGCTCTTCGACAACCTGCGCGAGCTGAAGGCCGAGGGCCTGACGGTCATCTTCATCTCCCACAAGCTGGGCGAGGTGCTGTCGGTCGCCGACGAGATCACGGTGATCCGCCGGGGCACGACCGTGGGTACGGTCCTGCCGTCCGCCACCTCGCCGAAGCAGCTCGCCGAACTCATGGTGGGCAGCGAACTGCCGTCCCCCGAGACGCGCGAGTCGACCGTCACGGACACGCCCATGCTCACGGTGGCGGACCTGCGGCTGACCGCGACCGACCCCGACGGCGTCGTGCGCGCCGTACTGGACGGCATCAACTTCACCATCCACAAGGGTGAGGTGCTGGGCATCGCGGGCGTGGAGGGCAACGGCCAGTCGGAACTGGTCGAGGCGATCATGGGCATGCGCGACCTCGACACCGGCACGCTCACCCTGGACACGGTCGACATCACCCACGAGTCGACGCGCAAACGGCGCGAGGGCGGCATGGGCGTCATCCCCGAGGACCGCCACCGCCACGGCCTGCTGCTGGAAGCGCCGCTGTGGGAGAACCGCATGCTCGGCCACGTCACCGAGAAGCCCAACAGCAACGGCACGTTCCTCACCCTGAAAGCCGCTCGTGCCGACACCGAGCGGATCGTGCGCGAGTACGACGTCCGTACACCGGGCATCGAGGTGACCGCGGCGTCCCTGTCCGGCGGCAACCAGCAGAAGCTGATCGTCGGCCGGGAGATGAGCCACCTGCCGCGGCTGCTGATCGCCGCGCACCCCACGCGAGGCGTGGATGTCGGCGCGCAGGCGCAGATCTGGGACCAGATCCACGAGGCGCGCCGTGAAGGGCTCGCCGTACTGCTGATCTCCGCCGACCTGGACGAGCTGATCGGCCTCTCCGACACGCTGCGCGTCATGTACCGCGGCCGTCTGGTCGCCGAGGCCGACCCTGGCACGATCACCCCGGAGGAGCTGGGCACGGCCATGACAGGCGCCGGGACCGGCCAGGGAGAGGACCGATGAAGAAGTTCGACAAGGAGCGGGTACTCCTCGGGCTCGCGGCCCCGCTGCTCGCCATCGTGGC
Source organism: Streptomyces panacea (assembly GCF_040560175.1). NCBI lineage: Bacteria > Bacillati > Actinomycetota > Actinomycetes > Kitasatosporales > Streptomycetaceae > Streptomyces > Streptomyces panacea. The sequence continues at coordinate 13,109 of NZ_JARJHW010000018.1, read as the reverse complement.
CGCCTTCCTGGTCACCGCGCTGGTGCTGGCCGCCACCGGGAAGCAGCCGTTCGACGCCTTCAGCATCATGTTCGACTACGGGCTGAAGTCCGACAGCCAGGTCTACATCCTCAACAAGGGCACCACGTACTACCTCGCCGGTCTCGCCGTCGCTGTCGGCTTCCGGATGAACCTGTTCAACATCGGGGTCGACGGCCAGTACCGCCTCGCGGCCTTCTTCGCCGCGGCGCTCGGCGGCGCCCTGACCCTGCCCGGCTTCCTCCAGATCCCGCTCATCATGATCGCGGCGATGCTGGTCGGCGCGATGTGGGCCGGGATCGCCGGTGTGCTCAAGGTGACCCGCGGCGTCAGCGAGGTCGTCTCGACGATCATGCTGAACTCGATCGCGACCGCGATCATCGGCTACCTCCTCCAGGAGGGCCGCCTCGGTCACCTCGACTCCGCCGGTACGAAGATCTCGACCAAGCCGCTCCCCGAGTCCTCACGCTTCTTCGAGTTCCCCACCCAGCCCACTCCGGTCTGGGGCTTCATCGTCATCGCCGTCATCGCGGGCGTGGGGTACTGGTTCGTACTCGCCCGCACCCGGTTCGGCTTCGACCTGCGTACCGTCGGACAGTCCGGCTCGGCGGCCGAGGCCGGCGGCGTCAACGTCCGGCGCATGGTCGTCACCTCGATGCTCGTCTCCGGCGGCATGGCCGGCCTCATCGGCATGCCTACCCTGCTCAACGACAGCTTCGAGTACAGCGGTGACTTCCCCGTCGGCATCGGCTTCACGGGTATCGCCATCGCACTGCTCGGCCGCAACCACCCCATCGGGATCGCCCTCGGCGCCATCCTCTGGGCCTTCCTGGAACGCGGCGGAGGCCAGCTCGAATTCGAGGGCTACGACAAGGAGATCGTCGGCGTGATCCAAGGCGTGATCGTCCTGTGCGTCGTCATCGCCTACGAAGTGGTCCGCCGCTACGGCCTCAAGCGCCAGCAGCGACAGGTCGGCGAGAAACTCGCCGCCCAAGCCCGTCACTCCGACCAGCAGGAGGTGTCGGCGTGAGCGCCACGGCGACTTCCACTCCGCCGCCCGCCGCCCCCAGGGTGAGCGGTGGCAAGGGCGGGCGCATCCGCCTCTCGTTCCCCGTCGTTCTGCTGATCATCGCGGGCGCGCTGGTGGCCCTGTCGGCGGTGCGGATCATCACCGGCGCGCAGGACATCACCGCGGCCGGACAGATCAGTGCCGCACTGTCCATGGCCGTCCCGATCGGCCTGGCCGGACTCGGCGGCCTCTGGGCCGAGCGGGCCGGCGTGGTCAACATCGGCCTCGAAGGCATGATGATCCTGGGCACGTTCTTCGGTGCCTGGGCCGGCTGGCAGACCAATCCCTGGCTCGGCGTCCTCGCCGGAGTGCTGGGCGGCATGCTCGGTGGCCTGCTGCACGCGGTCGCCACGGTCACCTTCGGTGTCGACCACATCATCTCCGGTATCGCGATCAACATCCTGGCGCTCGGTTTCACCACCTACTTCGCCAAGCTGTGGTTCAACACGGGCGAGGCCGCCCAGCGCGGCGGCAGCCCCAAACAGTCACCACCGGCCGAGGACATCGGGTCGTTCTCCGTGCCGGGGCTGTCCGACTGGCTGCAATCGATCGAGAAACACCACTGGTTCTTCCTCTCGGACCTGGCCGGGGTCCTCGGCGGACTCGTCTCCAACGTCTCGCTGCTGACCGTCGTGGCCGTGGCGCTGTTCGTCCTGACGTTCTGGATCCTCTGGAAGACGTCTTTCGGACTGCGACTGCGCTCCTGCGGCGAGAACCCGATCGCCGCCGAATCGCTGGGTGTGAACGTCTACCGCTACAAGTACGTGGCCGTCATCATCTCCGGCGGTATGGCGGGCCTCGGCGGAGCCTTCCTCTCCCTGGTCACCTCGCACATCTACAACGAGGGACAGACCGGCGGCCGGGGCTACATCGGTCTCGCCGCGATGATCTTCGGTAACTGGCGGCCCGGCGGACTCGCCATGGGCGCGGGGCTCTTCGGCTTCGCCGACGCGCTCCAACTGCGCAACGGCGGACAGTCGGTGCACGCGCTGCTGCTGCTTCTCGTGGTCCTGCTGGCAGGTCTGGCGCTGTGGAAGTTCTACCGCAAGAGCTATGTCCCGGCGGTCGTCAGCGCGGTCATCGCCGTCGGCGTACTGGTCTGGTACCTCGCCACGGACACCGTGCCCACCGAGTTCGTGAGCGCCACCCCGTACGTGGTCACGCTTCTCGTGCTCTCGCTGTCCGCCCAGCGGCTGCGCATGCCCAAGGCGGACGGCATGCGCTACCGGAAGGGCCAAGGCAAGTGACGCCGTCGGCCGGTGGCGGCGGCGTCGACTGGGAGACCCTGCGTACGGCGGCCCGGGACGCCATGTCCCGTGCCTACGCGCCGTATTCGGGCTACCCGGTCGGCGCCGCCGCCCTGGCGGACGACGGCCGCACCGTCACCGGCTGCAACGTCGAGAACGCCTCGTACGGCCTCGGCCTGTGCGCCGAGTGCGGGCTCGTCTCCGAGCTGCACGCGACGGGCGGCGGCAGGCTCACGCACTTCACCTGCGTGGACGGCGCGGGCGCGCTCCTGGTGCCGTGCGGCCGGTGCCGCCAGCTGCTGTACGAATTCGGCGGCCCCGGGCTCCTTCTCGACACCCCGGCGGGGGTCCTCCCGCTCTCCGAGATGCTGCCCCAGGCCTTCGGCCCGCAGCACCTCTCGTAACGCCCACGCACACCACGCACACCACGCACTCGCACCACCTATTCGCACCTGCTGTGAGGAAACCCATGGACGTCATCTCCGTCATCCGCACCAAGCGGGACCGCGGTGAGCTGAGCCCCGAGCAGATCGACTGGGTCATCGACGCCTACACCCGCGGTGACGTCGCCGACGAGCAGATGTCGGCCCTCGCCATGGCGATCCTGCTGAACGGCATGAACCGCACGGAGATCGCCCGCTGGACCGCCGCCATGATCGCCTCCGGCGAGCGCATGGACTTCTCGTCGCTCTCCCGCCCCACCGCCGACAAGCACTCCACGGGCGGCGTCGGCGACAAGATCACGCTGCCGCTCGCACCGCTGGTCGCCGCGTGCGGCGCGGCCGTTCCGCAGCTCAGCGGGCGCGGCCTCGGCCACACCGGCGGCACCCTCGACAAGCTGGAGTCCATCCCCGGCTGGCGCGCCCGGATCTCCAACGCGGAGATGCTGAACGTGCTGGAGTCCGTCGGCGCCGTGATCTGCGCCGCCGGCGACGGACTCGCTCCGGCCGACAAGAAGCTGTACGCGCTCCGCGACGTCACCGGCACCGTCGAGGCGATCCCGCTCATCGCCTCCTCGATCATGTCCAAGAAGATCGCCGAGGGCACCGGCTCACTGGTCCTGGACGTCAAGGTCGGCTCCGGCGCCTTCATGAAGACCGTCGAGGACGCGCGCGAACTGGCCTCGACGATGGTCGGGCTCGGCACCGACCACGGTGTGCGCACCGTGGCGCTGCTCACCGACATGGCCACCCCGCTCGGTCTCACCGCGGGCAACGCCCTGGAGGTACGCGAGTCCGTCGAGGTTCTCGCGGGCGGCGGCCCGGCCGACGTGGTCGAGCTGACGCTGGCCCTGGCGCGCGAGATGCTCGACGCCGCGGGTCTGCCGGACGCCGACCCGGCCAAGGCCCTGGCCGACGGCTCGGCCATGGACGTCTGGCGCCGGATGATCGCGGCCCAGGGCGGCGACCCTGACGCGGCGCTCCCGGTGGCGCGCGAGCGCCAGGTGATCACCGCGCCGTCCTCCGGAGTGCTGACCCGGCTCGACGCGTACGACATCGGCGTCGCCGCCTGGCGCCTGGGCGCGGGCCGTGCCCGCAAGGAGGACGTGGTGCAGGCGGGCGCCGGCGTCGAGCTGCACGCCAAGCCGGGGGACACCGTGACGGCGGGGCAGCCGCTGCTCACGCTGCACACCGACACCCCCGCGAAGTTCGACTACGCGCTGGAATCGCTGACGGCGGCGTACGACATCGCCCCGGCGGGAACGGCGTTCACGGCGCCCCCGATCGTGCTGGACCGTATCGCCTGACGGACCGCGTGCCGTGCCGTCGATCGCCGGGCGGGCTCAACCGAGCCCGCCCGGCGATCGAGGACGGACCGGCCACCGGACGCACCGCGTTCGGGGGCCCCGATGAGTTCCGGACCTCGCGCCGGTCTCATCGGATGTGGAAGCCACCAAGACGATCCTCCTCGCCCTGCGCGGACCGATCACCGCGGCCGATGTCCCCCAGCTCTGCGACCAGTTGGCCGCACGGCTGGCGGGCAGCGACGCCACCGACGCCACCGACGCGATCTGCGACGTCGGCGCGCTCGGCCGGCCGACCGCGGCCACCGTCAACGCCCTGGCCAGGCTGCAACTCGTCGCCCGCGGGCGCGGGTGCCGGATCCGGCTGCGGGGCGCGGGGCCCGAGCTGCTCCTGCTGCTGGACCTCCTCGGCCTGACGGACATCTTCCGGCACGACGAGTCCCGCGGCGGCCCCGTCGAAACGGGCCCCGACCCTCCCGGTCCCGCTCCCCGTACCGCCGGTGACTCCGGGCTGTGTCTCCGGGCTGTGTCGCCGGGCTTCAGGCTTCGGGCTTCGGGCTTCGGGCGCACGCGCGGTGAGCGGTACGCGCGTCAGCCGGGGACCAGGCTCTGCTCGGCCCAGATCGTCTTGCCGGTGTACGTCTGGCGGGTCCCCCACCCCTGCGTGAGCTGGGCGACCAGGAGCAGCCCCCGGCCGCCTTCGTCGGAGCTGCGGGCCCGGCGCAGATGCGGGGCGGTGCTGCTGGCGTCGGAGACCTCGATGATGAGCTTCTTGTCGCGGATCAGCCGCAGGCGGATGGGGGCGTCGCCGTATCGGATCGCATTGGTGATCAGTTCGCTGACCACCAGTTCGGTGACGAACGCCGCCTCGTCCAGGCCCCAGACGTCCAGCTGCTCACACGCCTCCTTGCGGGTCCTGGCGACGGCGCTGGCTTCGAGCGGTACGTCCCAGGTGGCGACATGGGCCGTGTCCAGCACACGGGTACGAGCCATCAGCAACGCCACGTCGTCGGCCTGGCGGTTCGGGAGCAGCGCCCCCAGCACGGCGTCGCAGTCGGCCTCCAGGGACGCGGCGGGCCGGGCCAGCACCTCGCGCAGCGTCTGGAGACCTTCGTCGATGCCCTGCTCGCGGGAGCCGACCAGACCGTCCGTGTAGAGCGTGAGGACGCTTCCCTCGGGCAGCTCCAGCTCGGTGGACTCGAAGGGCAGCCCGCCGAGCCCCAGCGGCGGGCCCGCCGGGACGTCGAGGAACTCCACGGCGCCGTCGGGAGTCGCCAGGGCGGGTACCGGATGCCCGGCACGCGCCAGGGTGCAGCGCCGGGAGACCGGGTCGTACACCGCGTACAGGCAGGTGGCGCCGATGTCGCCGGACGGGGCCTGCGTGCTGTCGGCCTCGGCGGACAGATGGATGACGAGATCGTCCAGATGGGTCAGCAGTTCGTCGGGCCGCAGGTCGACGTCGGCCAGGGTGCGGACGGCGGTACGCAGCCGTCCCATGGCGGCCGACGCCTGGATGCCGTGGCCGACCACGTCGCCCACGACCAGGGCGACGCGGGCGCCGGAGAGCGGGATCACGTCGAACCAGTCACCGCCGACGCCGGCCCGCGCGCTCGCGGGCAGATAGCGGGAGGCGATCTCGACGGCTGCCTGCCGGGGCGGCCGGCCCGGCAGGAGACTGCTCTGGAGGGCCAGGGAGACGCGGCGCTCGCGGCTGTAGCGGCGGGCGTTGTCGATGCACACCGCGGCCCTGGCGGTGATCTCCTCGGCGAGGAGCAGATCGTCCTGTACGAACTGCTCGGGGCGCTGGTGGCGGGAGCAGGTGACCACGCCGAGGGTGATGCCGCGGGCCCGCATCGGAACCGCGAGCACCGAGTGGAAGCCGAACTTCCGCACCCGCGCGGCCCGGTCCGGGGCGTCCCGCTCCCAGGCGACCATCGAGGCGGGGGTCACCTTCCGGATCAGCGGCCGGCCCGTGGCCAGGCACTCGGCCGCGGGGGAGGCGTCCGGGTAGGTGGCCAGCGAGCCGTGCGCGACCACGGCCTCGGGACTGCCTTCCAGAACGGACCGGGACGCGACCCGGCGCAGCGTGATGGGCCTGCTCGGCGGTCCGGCGCGGGGGTCTTCGCCGCTTTCGATGGAGGGGAGCAGGTCGACGGTGATGAAATCGGCGAGCTGCGGGACCGCCACGTCGGCCAGCTCCTGCGCGGAGCGGACCACGTCCAGGGTGCTGCCGATGCGGAGGCTGGCCTCGTTGAGCAGGGCCAGCCGCTCCCGGGCCAGGTGCTCGGTGGTCACGTCCTGCGCGGAGAGGAGCACTCCCCGTATCGTCCCCACGCTGTCCCGTACGGGGACGAGGGAGATCGTCCAGACGCTCTCGCGATCGTGGCCCGGCAGCCGCAGGGTCACCTGCAACTGCTCGTCCTCACCGGTCGCCAGCACCCGGCGCATGCCCTCTTCCGTCCGCTCGCTCTGCGGGTCGATCAGGATCTCCGAGACCCGCAGCCCCCGCATCGCCTTCTCGGACCGGCCGATGACCTGTTCCATGCGTGTGGTCGCCAGCCGCAGCCGCAGCCGGGTGTCGTAGAGCGCGGCCGTGGCCGGGGACTGGGCGAACGCCCACTGCACCAGCTCGTCGTCCTCGGAAGGCGCCGACGGGTGTGCCGGGGCGCCGCCCGGGGCCGTGTCCGTCCGGGAGCCCGCGGCGGGATCCTCCGGCCTCGGCGTCCGCTCGTCGTCTTCGACGGGTTCAGGTCGCGTCGTCGTCCCCTTCCGTCCCTTCCCCCAATTCTTCCACCATGGGCCGAGGTGAGGCGAGGAGCAAGCGGCGCCGAGCCCGCCGGAGAGACCGGCTCCCTTCCGGCCGGGGCCTCAGCTCCCGTCCTTCCCGTCCTTCCCCAGACGGGCGGGGAGATCGAACAGCGGGAACCACCGCTCGGTGTCCAGGAACGAGGTGATGCCCGTGACCTTGCCCTTCTCGATCTCGATGACCATGAGCGCCCACGGCACGTACCCGTCGCCGTCGGGGCTCGGGTGGTAGTGCGCGAACGCGGGCGTGCCGTTGGCGACCGTCGGCACCAGCCGGGAACCGCGGCAGACCTCGCCGACACCGAGCATCCAGCCCACGATGTCGTCGTGCCCGCGCAGCCACAGGTCGTACGGGGGCATGGAGAGCGTCGCGTCCTCATGGAGGAGAGCGGTCAGCGCCTTCATGTCATAGCCCTCGAACGCGGCCACATACCGCTCCAGGAGGGCTTTCTGCTCCTCGTCGAGCGCGTTCGACGCGTCGGTCGAAGCCGGTTCCGACTCCGCGATCGTCGCGCGGGCCCGCTGGAGCGCGCTGTTGACCGACGCGACCGTCGTCTCCAGCAGCTCGGCGACCTCGCTCGCCTTCCACGCCAGCACCTCGCGCAGGATCAGCACGGCGCGCTGCTTCGGTGGCAGATGCTGGAGCGCGGCGACGAAGGCGAGCCGGATCGTCTCCCGCTCGACCGCCGTCTCCGCCGGGTCGACCACCGAAGGCAGCACGCGGCCGTCGGGGACCGGCTCCAGCCAGGTGACCTCCGGACGTGCGTTCAGCTTCGCCTGCGACACCGGGGTCGCCTCCGTGAGATCCATCGGCCTGGCCCGTCGATTGCCCGCGTTCAGCATGTCGAGGCACACGTTCGTCGCGATGCGGTAGAGCCACGAGCGCAGCGAGGACCGGCCCTCGAACTTCTCGAAACTCCGCCAGGCACGCACCATCGTGTCCTGCACGGCGTCCTCGGCCTCGAAGGCGGAGCCCAGCATCCGGTAGCAGTAGCCGGTCAGCTCCGTCCGGTGCTTCTCCAGCCGGGAATCAAGATCCTGTGTTGTCGCCAGATCACTCATCGGGTCACCCCAGTCGCCCCCTATGGAACCAGTCCACCGGAAGCTACCGCAGCCCACTGACAATCGAAGCGCTCCGGGGAAAACTGCCTGGTCCCGCCCACGGTGTGCGACCGGCCGGGCTCTACCGCCCCGCCGCCGCCGCGAGGGTCCGGCGCTCCACGCGGGCCGCGTGCGTCCCGTACAGCGTCACCGAGACCACACCGAGCACCGCGAGCAGTCCGAGCGTCACCGTCGCGCCCCAGCCGCCCGTGTGGAACGCCACCGCGCCCAGCGTGCCGCCCGCGCTGCTGCCCAGGTAGTACGCGCTCTGGTAGAGCGCCGACGCCTGCGCGCGGCCCGTCTTCGCCGTCCGGCTCACCGCCGACGAGGCGACCGCGTGACCGGCGAAGAAGCCCGCCGTGATCAGGACCAGACCGAGCAGCACGGCGCCGAGCGAATCCGCCAGCGACAGCAGCAGACCCGCCGCCGTCGTCCCGACCGCCAGATACAGCGCGCCGCGCCGTCCGAGCCGGGCCACCAGCTGCCCGGCCGCCGCCGAGGAGACCGTACCGACGAGATAGACCAGGAAGATCGAACCGATGACGCCCTGCGGGAGGTTGAACGGCGCCTCCACGAGCCGGAATCCGATCGCGGTGTAGACCGCGCCGAACACGGTCATGAACAGCGCGCCGATCGCGTACAGCCTGCGCAGCAGCGGATCGGCCAGATGACCGCCGACCGTCTTCGCCAGCGCGCGGGGATTCAGCGTCCCCGGGTGGAAGTGGCGGGCCTTGGGGAGCAGTACGCGGAAGACCACCGCGCACACCAGGGCGATCAGCCCGACCGCCGCGAGCGCGGCCCGCCATCCCCACAGCTGGCTGATCCAGCCGGCCACGACGCGCCCGCTCATGCCGCCGATGCTGTTGCCCGCGACGAACAGCCCGATCGCGCCGACCAGCGCCTTGGGCCGTACCTCCTCCGCGAGATACGCCATCGCGGAGGCGGGCAGCCCGGCCAGCGCCGCGCCCTGGACCGCGCGCAGCGCGATCAGCCACTCCAGGTTCGGCGCGAACGGTACGAGCAGTCCGACGAGCACCGCGACCGTCAGCGAGACGGTCATCAGCGTGCGCCGCCCGAAGCGCTCGGACAGCGCGCTGAGCGGCAGGACGAACAGCGCCAGCGCGCCCGTCGCCGCCGACACCGTCCAACTGGCCTGTCCCGCCGTCACACCGAGATCGGCGGTGATGGCGGGCAGCAGCGCCTGGGTGGAGTACAGCAGCGCGAAGGCCGCGACCCCGGCGGCGAAGAGAGCGAAGCTCATACGGCGGTAGCCGGGGCGGCCGGGTGCCAGGGATTCGACGGTCGGAGGTTCTACGGGCGCGGAGGCGAGGGCGCCCGTCACGACGGGCGCCTCTGTACTGACGTGGGGCATACGACGAACGTACGGACGCCGATCTCATGCGTCCAATGCATGGAATCGTCATAATCGTTCCCATGGCGCATCAACGCAGGCCCAGGCCCCGGCTGTCATCAAGTAGTTACGCGCAGGACATCGCACCGTCGAACGCGGCAGCGGCCGGCCCGCCGGGCACACCGCCCACCGCCGATCTCGACCCCGATTCCTGGTCCGCGCTGCTGGCCCCCCGCCTCGCCCAGTTCGCCGGCGTCGCCCGCCACGAGCACGTCACCCGCGCCGCGCAGGACATGAACGTCCCGCAGTCCACGCTCTCGCGCGCGATGGTCCGGCTCGAACAGGACCTGGGCGTCGCCCTGTTCGCCCGCAAGGGCCGTACCGTCTCGCTCACCCCCGCCGGCCGTGCCTTCCTCACCTCCGTGGAAGGCGCGCTCGCCGAGGTGGAGAGGGCGGCCGAATCCGTGCGGGCCGACGCCGACCCCGCGTCCGGCAAGGTCGCCTTCGGCTTTCTGCACACGATGGGCTCCGAGACCGTCCCCGAACTGATCCGCGCCTTCCGCGCCGACCATCCCCGCGTCCGCTTCCAACTCGTCCAGAACTACGGCGAGGCGATGCTGGAAGGCCTGCGCGCGGGCGAGCTGGACCTCTGCCTCACCTCCCCGATCCCCGAGGCCCCCGACCTGGTGGCCCGCCGCCTGGACGAACAGCGGCTGCGTCTCGTCGTCCCCGACGACCACCGCCTCGCCGGCCGCCGGCGGATCCGCCTCGCCGAGGCGGCCGACGAGACGTTCGTGACCCTCGAACCGGGTTACGGGCTCCGCCGGATCACCGACGCCCTCTGCGAGGCCGCCGGGTTCCGGCCCCGCGTCGCCTTCGAGGGCGAGGAGGCCGAGACCCTGCGCGGACTGGTCGCGGCGGGCCTCGGCGTCGCGCTGCTGCCGCCCCCGGCGGTGGCCCGCCCCGGCGTCGTGGAGCTGACGGTCACCGCGCCCCGCGCCGTACGCGAGGTCGGCGTCGCCTGGCTCGACGGCCACCCCGACACCCCGCCGGTGGCGGCCTTCAAACGCTTCCTGCTCTCCCGCCGGGGCCATCTGCTGCCCGACTGAGGCCGGTCGCCGCCGGAAACGGGCGGCTCCTACGGCCGCAGGGACCGCCCGAAGCCCGCCGCGAGCGGCATCCGCAGCCCCAGCGGCGGCGGCGCGGCCAGCGCGTCGGCGACGGGCCGTGAGTACGTACGGGAGAGCAGCGCGCCCAGGACGAAGTCCGCCGCCAGCGCCAGGACTTCACTGTGATGCTGGCGAAGCGCGTGCCCGTCGGAGTGGACCTCGAAGCGGCAGGTGTGCCGGTTGGCCTTCCTGGCGCGCTCCGCCAGCCGGAGGGACAGCCGGGGGTCGCTGCGCTCGTCGTTGGTGCCGTGCACGATCAGCACCTGCCGGCCCGCCAGCTGGGTCACCGGCTCCGGCTCGCCGCCCGCCGACCCGTCGGGGAGCCAGGGCGCCATCGCCAGCACCGAGTTGACGGCCGGATGCCCGGCGGCACGCAGCGCGGCGCGTCCGCCCATGCCGTGCCCGGCCAGACAGACCGGCACGTCGCCGTAGCGCCGTACGACCTCCTCCACCGCCCACCCGGCGTCCGCCGAGAGCTGCGCGTCGGCGCCGTTCCAGCCGCGCGAGCGGTAGCGCACCATGTGCACCAGCAGCCCCTCGCCCGCGCCCGCGCGGGCCAGCGTCCGTGCCAGCGGCAGCATCGACGCGTAGGCGACGGTCGAGGGCCCACGTGCGGATACGGGCTCGCCGGGCGGCAGTACGAGAACCACCCCGCTCACCCCCGATGGGGAGGCGGGCGCGGAGACCGCCCGCCCCAGCCGTGCCTGTGACTCCGTACGACGCCCACGCACCCCCGCGCCACGCCCCGGCGTGCGCCCGCCGGGGCCGGGAACTGCCCGCTGTCCCATAGCAGAACAGTCTCAGAAGGTGAGGTGTACGCCACCCGTACGCACGGTCACTGTTACGTATCGGCGAGGGGTGCTCTACGCGCGTAGGCAGTAGGGTGCGGAGATGACGAGCCAGACCTACCGACCGCCTACGGCCGACCAGATCCGCCGCGCCCCCAAGGTGCTCCTCCACGACCATCTCGACGGCGGCCTGCGCCCCGGCACGATCGTGGAACTCGCCCGCGAGACGGGCTACGAGGGCCTTCCCGAGACCGAGCCCGACAAGCTCGGCCTCTGGTTCCGCGAAGCGGCCGACTCGGGTTCGCTGGAGCGGTATCTGGAGACCTTCGCGCACACCTGCGCCGTCATGCAGACCCGCGACGCCCTCTTCCGCGTCGCCGCCGAGTGCGCCGAGGACCTGGCGGGGGACGGTGTCGTCTACGCGGAGGTGCGATACGCCCCCGAGCAGCACCTGGAGGGCGGCCTCAGCCTCGAAGAGGTCGTGGAGGCCGTCAACGAGGGCTTCAAGGAGGGCGAGCGCCGCGCCCGCCAAGCCGGCCGCCGGATCCGCGTCGGCGCCCTGCTGACCGCGATGCGGCACGCGGCCCGCGCCCTGGAGATCGCCGAACTGGCCAACCGCTACCGGGACTCGGGCGTCGTCGGCTTCGACATCGCCGGCGCGGAGGCGGGCTTCCCGCCCACCCGCCACCTCGACGCGTTCGAGTTCCTGAAGCGCGAGAACAACCACTTCACCATCCACGCGGGCGAGGCCTTCGGCCTCCCGTCGATCTGGCAGGCCCTCCAGTGGTGCGGCGCCGACCGGCTCGGCCACGGCGTGCGCATCATCGACGACATCGAGGTCGCCGGCGACGGCTCGGTCACCCTGGGCCGGCTCGCCTCCTACGTACGCGACAAGCGCATCCCGCTGGAGCTCTGCCCCAGCTCCAACCTCCAGACGGGCGCCGCCGCGTCGATCGCCGAACACCCCATCGGTCTGCTCCGCAAACTGCACTTCCGGGCGACCGTGAACACGGACAACCGGCTCATGAGCGGCACGAGCATGAGCCGTGAATTCGAGCTGCTGACCGAGGCGTTCGACTACACGCTCGACGACATGCAGTGGTTCTCGGTCAATGCGATGAAATCAGCATTCATTCCTTTCGATGAACGACTGGCCATGATCAACGACGTGATCAAGCCCGGATACGCCGAATTGAAATCCGAATGGCTGTTCACGCAAACCGCCACGACCAGCGAGTCTCTGGGCTGAGCGGAGAGATCACCGCTCCACGGAAGCGGGCCGGGACACGCCGTCCGGCCCGCTTCCGGGTGTTTGCGGGTGGTGCGCGGCGGTGGCTAACTTGCAGGGCCGCTCGTATTCCCCATTCCCCAAGGGACGTAACTCCTCATGAAGCAGTCCGCTGCCAAGACTCTCGGCGTCGCCGCCCTCGGTGCCGCCTTCGCCGCCACCGCCGCCGGCAGCGCATCCGCCGCCGCGCCCGCCCTTCCGGACGCCGGCGGCGCTCTGGACAGCGTCACCAAGAACCTGCCGACCGAGTCCCTGACCAAGAACCTTCCCGAGGGGACCTCCGAGGGCCTGACGCAGGCCCGCGCCGCGGTCGGCAGCGGCGTCGGTACGGTCCGGCAGACCGCCCCCACGGCCCTCTCCGCCCTCACGGCCGCCAACCCCCTCACGGGCCTGCTGGGCGGCCTCCCGGTCGGCACGCTGCCCCTCGGCAAGTAGACGTCCGCACACGATCACGGCGGGGGCCCACCCCCGGCCGCCGGGGGGGGGCCCCGGCCGATGACGCTGGAGGAGCTGGCCGCCTCGCCCCGAC
>NZ_JARJHW010000179.1:0-15506 GCF_040560175.1 Streptomyces panacea | reverse complement strand
CGGGAGGCCGGTCAGGGTTTCCAGGCGGGTCCACTCGCCGCTCGCCCGTAGCCAGCGGCCCGCCGTCGGGGTCAGCGTCACCGCCACCCGCCAGCCGCGGGCCATCGCCGGTTCGACCAGGCCGGTGCGGAGCGATTCCACCCCGCCGGCCGCCGACGCCACCACTCCCAGGACGCCGCGGGGCGTACGCGCTTCGCTCATCGCCACAGTCTCGCAGGGATGGGGGCGCCCTTCCGGGGCACACGGACGGCGACGTCACAACCACCGTCATTCCGGACGGGGTTGGGCATCCATCGACAGGAGAGAGCAAATGCTCGCAATAGCGGCTGCTGTGGTCTTTTTCATCGCCTTCATCATCAACGCCACCGAGACGTCGACCGAGGTCATCTTCGGTACGACGAGCCTCACCCTCGTCGGACTCACCCTCGCCGCCCTGCACCTGGCCGGCGTCGGTGCCGCGATGCAGGCACGGCGTGGCCGGCGGCGTTGACCGGGTCGGCGCCGGTCGGTGCTCGGGCCGGCGCCCGGTGGCTACGCCGCGTAGCGCCAGAAGTCGCGCAGCAGGGTCGACGGGACCGGGCCCTCCACCTCCAACTGCGTGAGCAGGATGGTCACCAGGCCCGTGGACGGCGTGATGTGGGCCGCCGTTCCGGTGCCGCCGACCCAGCCGTAGCGGCCGGGGACGTTCCAGGGGTCGATGTCCTGGACGTCCACCGAGCCTCCGAAGCCCCAGCCCTGCCCCTCCAGGAAGAGCGTGCTCGCGTCGCGCTGGGGCCGGGTGAGGTGATCCGTGGTCAGTTGTCTGACGGACGCGGGTGACAGCAGCGCCCGCCCGTCCGCCGTGCCGCCGGCCACCGTGCCGTCCGCGAGGAGCATCCGGGCGAACGCGTACCAGTCGTCGGCGGTCGAGACCAGGCCGCCGGCGCCGGACGGGAACGGGGGCACCGTGCTCCACTGGCCGTCGGGGGTGTCGATCTGTTCGAGGCCGCCCGCCCCGCCCTTCCGGTAGTAGTACGGCACCCGGTCACGCTTTCCGACCGGCACCTCGAAGCCCGTGTCCACCATGCCGAGCGGTTCGAACACCCGCTCCGCCAGGAACTCCGGCAGCGTCCGGCCCGCGACCCTGGCGATCAGCACACCCAGGACGTCGGATCCGATGTTGTACAGCCAGCCGTCGCCCGGCTGGTGCAGCAGCGGGATACGGGACAGCGCCGCCATCCACTCGTCCGGCGCCGGGACGTGCTGCGGCTGCGGCGGCCCCTGCTTCAACTCGCTGAACAGCGGTGTCACCGCGGGCAGCGAGAAGTCGGACGGGAAGCCGTGCCCGGACCGGAAGGTGAGCAGGTCGAACACCGTGATCGCCCTGACGGCCGGGACCACGTCGTCCACGGGTCCGGCGGGTGTCCGTACGACCATCGGTGACGCCAGCTCGGGCAGCCACTCGTCGACCGGGTCGTCCAGCGCGATGCGGCCGTCCTCGACCAGCATCATGACCGCCGCGGCGATGACCGGCTTGGTGATCGAGGCGATACGGAAGATCGAGTCCCTGGCCAGGGGTGTGCTGCCCGCGGCGTCGGCCGAGCCGGCCTCCGCCACCTCGATCCGGTCGCCCCGGGCCACCAGGGCCACGGCGCCCGGCAGCGGGCCCTCGCTCACATGCGCCTTGAGAACGGCCCGCAGATCGGTCGCGTCGCTCGCTGCCACGGGGGTCACCTTGTCCTTGTCCTCGTCCTTCGTGTCGCCCGGATCTCAGATGCCGAGTCATGGGGGTGCGGTCAGCGCTTGCGCAGGCGCAGCGACGTCCAGCTCGCGTCGGCCGTCCAGCCTCCGTCGACCGGCAGCGCGGCGCCGTTCACGAAGCCGCTCCGGGCCGGGTCCGCCAGGAACGCTACCGCTTGGGCGATATCGTCCGGCGCGGCGAACC
Organism: Streptomyces panacea; assembly: GCF_040560175.1. NCBI lineage: Bacteria > Bacillati > Actinomycetota > Actinomycetes > Kitasatosporales > Streptomycetaceae > Streptomyces > Streptomyces panacea. Next base: position 13,582 of record NZ_JARJHW010000179.1, on the reverse strand, counting down.
GCCCCATCGGGACCCGTTCCACGATGTCCTCGTCCGTGTAGCCGCCGGATGCCTGGTCGGCTGCGTCCATCTCCGTCTTCACCCAGCCGGGGCAGACCGCGTTGACCCGTACTCCCCTGCCTCCCCACTCCCCCGCCAGCGTGCGGGTGAGGCCGATCAGGCCGTGCTTGCTCGCGTTGTACGCCGCGCGGTCGGAGACGCCGTGCAGTCCGGCGATCGAGGCGATGTTGACGATCGAGCCGCCGCCCGCGTCGAGCATCAGCCGGCCCACCGCGCGGGACAGCAGGAACGGGCCGGTGAGATTGACGTCCAGGACGCGCCGCCACTGCTCGGCCGTGGTCTCCTCGGCCGGGACGAGCAGGGAGACACCCGCGTTGTTGACGAGCACGTCGGCATGGCCGAAGCGCTCGCGGACCCGGTCGGCGAGCCCGGTCACGTACGCCTCCGACGCGACGTCCCCGACCACGGCCACGGCGTCCGCCCCGGCAGCTCGGACGGCGGCGAGGGTCTCCACCGGGTCCACGATGTCGGCCAGGACCAGCGCGTACCCCTCCGCCGCCAGGACCTCGGCCACCCGGCGGCCGATGCCCTGCGCCACGCCCGTCACCACCGCGACGTGCTGCTCGTCAGCCATCAGCGACGCTCCCCACTGCTCCGAAGCCCGGTCATACCCAGAGTCTGCACCGAGCCACTGACAATCGGCCGCCGCCGAAAGCACGCCGCCGAAACCCGTCACCGAGAGCCGGTCACCGAGAGCCTCGACGCGAGCAATGACCGCACGGTCGTTCGGTTAGTACACTGGGCATGTGACAGCTACGAGCACCGACGGACGCATCGCGCGCGGGAACCAGACCCGCCAACTGATCCTGAAGCACACCGTCCGGATCGCCTCGGTGGAAGGTCTCGAGGGCCTGTCGCTCGGCCGGCTGGCCGGGGAGCTGAAGCTCAGCAAGAGCGGGGTGTTCGCCCTGTTCGGCTCCAAGGAGGAGCTTCAGCTCGCCACCGTGCGCGCCGCCGCCAAGGTGTTCGTCGACCATGTCGTGCGGCCCGTCCTGGACATGCCCGCCGGGCTCGCCCGGGTCCGGCGGCTGTGCGACGGGTGGCTCACCTACTCCGAGAGCCGGGTCTTTCCCGGCGGCTGCTTCTTCTACTCGGCCTCGGCCGAGTACGACGCACGCGAGGGCAAGGTCCACGACGCCGTGGCGCGGGCACGTCTGGACTGGGTCGCGTTCGTGGGGCAGAACATCGAGGACGCCAAGCTCGCGGGCGAGGTGGCGGACGACACCGACGTCCCCCAGCTCACCTTCGAGATCGTGTCTCTCCTCGAAGGCGCCAACGCCGAGTCCGTCCTGCACAACGACTTCAGCTGCTACGCCAAGGCCGCCAAGGCCGTCCTCAACCGACTGCGTGCCGTGGCGACGGATCCGGCGGGGCAGGCTGGGACGGCGCTCGCGCCGCCCGCCCCCTGACCACGAAGTCCCTTACCGACGCGGCGACTTGCCGGTCGCCGAGTATCCGCCGGTGGCCGAGTCCCCGTGTGACGACCAGCTCCGCCCGATCGCCCAGCGTGTCGGCGAGGGCATGCGAGTGCGCCGGATCGACCATGTCGTCGTCCTCGTCGTGGACGACCAGGACCGACAGCGGCCACTCCACCTCCGCGGGCGTGCGCGGGACCGAGAAGCCCGACCAGATGTCCCCCTCGCCGGGGAACAACTCCCGTTCGATACGCCCCCGAAGCTCGGCGTTCAGCCGCGCCCGCAGCCCCAGCCGCGCGCAGAACCCGTCCACCAGATACCCGAAGTCGGGCACACCGCTGATCGCCACGACGCGCTCCGCCCGCACACCGCCGTCCCGGAGCGCGAGGAACGTCGCGGTGACACCGAGCGAGTGCGCCACGACCGCCTCGAACGGTCCGTGCTCGCCGTCCAGCGCCGCGATGATGTCGCGCAGATCGATGATCGTCGAGCTCTCGCCGGTGCCTTCGCCGTGGCCGGGCGCGTCGAAGGCGACCGGGCTGAGTCCTAGGTCCAGCAGGTCGGGGACCAGCGCGGCGAAGCGCGAGCCGCGCGACTCCCAGCCGTGCACCAGCAGCACCGGGCGTTCACCCGTCCCCCACCGGTAACTGACGGCCCTCTCCCCGCCGACGACGATCTCGCCCACCTCGGCCCGGTCCATCACCGGGCGCTCGTCGGGCCGGAGGCGGCTGCGGCCGCGCGGCCTGCGGAAGAGGCGGAAGGCGGCTCGGCCGGCGAGGCGCGGTGACATGTAGGACGCGCTGTTCAGGGCGGTACGGACGGCTGTCGTCGCGAGGTCCATGCCACGTTCTCCTCGGTTCGGGAGGGCCAGGCCAGGTCGGATCGGGCCAGACCAGGTCGGGTCAGGTGTCGGGTCAGGGTCAGGTCAGGTCAGGTCAGGTCAGGTCAGGTCAGGTCAGGTCAGGTCAGGCCGAGACATTAGCACGATCGTTCGGCTAGTTTTATTGGAAAACTGGACGTACGGTCGTGCGGGTAAGCCTCTTCCACCATGACCTCTTCCGCCGTGACGAAGGGCGACAGCACGCATGGGGCCCAATCAGAAGTTCAAGAACGAGCTGGACCGCCTCATCGACCACCAACTGCTCCCCGGGGAACGCGACTCGGTCCGCGCGTACGACCGGGCAGTGGCCCTGAAGTCCGTACGCGTCCTGGAGCACGTCGGCCCGGCCGACTGGGACCGCCCGACCCCCTGCGCCGACTGGACCTTGCGAGCGCTCGTGTCCCACATGGCCGGCCAGCACCGCGGCTTCGCCGCCGCCGCGGACGGTGACGGCGCCGACCTCCGCCGCTGGCAGCCGCTTCCGCTCGGCGACGATCCGCTCCGCGCCTACCGCGCCACGGTCGCGCTCGTCACCGATTCCTTCGCCCGGCCCGGCGCGGAGCAGCGGCGCTTCGACCTCCCGGAGATCAGCACCACCCGGCGTTTCCCCGCCGCCGTCGCCGTCGGATTCCACTTCCTCGACCACACCGTCCACACCTGGGACGTGTCCAGGGCCATCGGCCTCGGCTGGGAGCCGAACGACGACATCGCGGAGGCGGCCCTCGCGGTCGCGCTGCGCGTCCCGGACGACGAGCGGCGGCTCGCTCCGGGCGCCGCCTTCGGCCCCGCGCGGGCCCCGGTCCGCGACGGGCGGCCGTTCGACCTCGTACTGGCCGCGCTCGGGAGGTCTCCTGCCTGGACGCCCTGAACGGCGGGTCCACGAAGCAGCAGAATGGAGCGCATGACTGAGAAGAACGATCACGAGCCGCACAACGCCCCGGCACCCGACTGGGAGAAGCGTTTCCGGGCGCCCCGCGTCTCGCTCCCCGACTGGGCCGAGGACGCGCCCGACCGCGCGCTGTTCGTGTCCAACGCGACGGGTACGTACGAGCTGTACGCGTGGGACCGCACCACCGGCACCCAGCGACAGGTCACCGACCGCCCCAACGGCACCACGGACGGCGTGCTGACCCCCGACGGCCGGTGGATCTGGTGGTTCAGCGACACCGACGGCGACGAGTTCGGCGTCTGGAAGCGGCAGCCGTTCGGTGGCGGCGCCGACGAGCCCGCGGCGCCCGGCGTCGAGCCGTCGTACCCCAGCGGGCTCGCCCTCGGCCGTGACGGGACGGCGGTCGTCGGCTGCTCGACCGACGAGGACGGCTCCACGATCCATGTCCTGCCCCCCGGCGGGACCCCCGTCGAGATCTACCGGCACCGCGAGTCGGCCGGCGTCGGCGACCTGTCGCACGACGGGACGCTCATCGCGGTCGAGCACACCGAGCACGGCGACGCGATGCACTCCGCGCTGCGCGTGGTCCGCCTCGACGGCACGACGGTCTCCGAGCTCGACGACACCAAGGGCGGCGAGCTCGAACTGGGCCTGTCCGTCCTCGGTTTCGCGCCGGTCGACGGCGACACCCGCCTCCTCGTCGGGCACCAGCGGCGCGGTCGCTGGGAGCCGATCGTGTGGGACGTGGTGTCGGGCGAGGAGACCGATCTGGCGATTGAGCTGCCCGGCGACGTATCGGCCGAGTGGTATCCGGACGGGTCCGCGCTGCTGATCGTGCACAGCTTCGAGGCGCGCACCGAGCTGCGGCGCTACGACTTCGCGAGGCGCGAGCTGACCGAGGTCGAGACCCCCGCCGGGACGGTGTCGGGGGCGACGGCCAGGCCCGACGGCTCGGTGGAGTACCTGTGGTCGTCGGCGGCCCGCCCGCCGGTGGTGCGGTCCACGTCGGGCGAGGTCGTGCTCGACCCGCCGGGGGCGAAGGCGCCCGGGTCGGTGCCGGTGACGGACGTATGGGTGGACGGGCCCGGCGGCCGTATCCACGCGCTGGTGCAGCGGCCCGCGGGCGAGGGCCCGTTCCCGACGGTCTTCGAGATCCACGGCGGGCCGACCGCGCACGACCGGGACTCCTTCGCGGCGGGGCCCGCGGCCTGGGTGGACCACGGTTTCGCGGTCGTACGGGTCAACTACCGCGGCTCCACCGGCTACGGCCGTGAGTGGACCGACGCGCTCAAGCACCGCGTCGGCCTGATCGAGCTGGAGGACATCGAGGCCGTGCGCGAGTGGGCGGTGTCGTCGGGTCTGTCGGACCCGGCGAAGCTCGTGCTCTCCGGCGGCTCGTGGGGCGGCTATCTGACGCTGCTCGGCCTCGGCACCCAGCCGGACGCGTGGGCGGTGGGACTGGCGGCCGTACCGGTGGCCGACTACGTCACCGCGTACCACGACGAGATGGAAGCCCTGAAGTCCCTGGACCGCACGCTGCTGGGGGGTACGCCGGAGGAGGTACCGGAGCGGTACGAGGCGTCGTCGCCGCTGACGTACGTCGACGCGGTACGCGCGCCGGTCTACATCTCGGCCGGTCTGAACGACCCGCGCTGCCCGATCCAGCAGGTGGAGAACTACGTCAACCGCCTGTCGGGACGCGGGGCGACCCACGAGGTGTACCGGTACGACGCGGGCCACGGCTCCCTGGTGGTCGAGGAGCGGATCAAGCAGGTCGCCCTGGAACTGGACTTCGCGCAGCGGCACCTTCGGTAGCCTCCGGCGGGACCCGCCCTCCTGGAGTCGGCCGGGTCATGCGGCTCCTGGCGTGCCGGCGACGGCCGCGCCGCGCTCGCTCTCCGGGCCGGGGCCCGTGGGCCGCGCTTGTCCTCGATCGGCGGACGGGCTGCATTCGCAGCCCGTCCGCCGATTCAGGACCGCCCGGCACCGGGCCGGGGCCCGGTGAAACGGACCCGGCCCCGGGCCTGCGCACCCGGCAGAGCGCGGACAGGCGCGTTCACTGCCCGTCCCGGCGGTTGGAGACGAACGGCCGCCGGGCGGGCCCGGTAAGCCAACCCGCCCCACGGGCCGCCCGGCCCGCTGCGTACCGTAGAGGGGTGTACCGGTTCCTGCTGACGCCCCGCTGGTGGGGCATCAATGTCTTCGTGCTGCTGGCCATCCCCTTCTGCATCTTCATGGGGACCTGGCAGCTCGGCCGTTTCGAGGACCGCGTCGAATCGCATCGGAGCGCCGAAGCCGCGCCCGATCCGGGCAAGCGGGCCGCCGCGCCGCTCGGTGAGCTGCTGCCCGTCGACCAGGAGACCTCCGGTCGGCACGCCACGGCGAGCGGTACGTACGCGGACCAACTCGTCGTACCGAACCGGGAGTTGGACGAGAAGTCCGGCTCGTACGTACTGGCGCTCCTGCGCACCGACAGCGGCCGGGCGCTCCCCGTCGTGCGCGGCTGGCTGCCGGCCGGCGAGGCCGTGCCCCCCGCCCCGAAGGGCGAGGTCAGCGTGACCGGCGCGCTTCAGGCGCCGGAGAACTCGGGCACCGACGGCGCCGACTCCCGCGGCGGCCTGCCGAGCGGACAGGTCGGCATCATCAGCGGGGCGTCGCTGGTCAATCTCGTGCCGTACGAGGTCTACGACGCCTGGGTCACGGTCACCAAGTCGGAGGCCGGGCTGACGCCCGTACCGGCGCAGGCGCCGCAGGGCAGCGGGCTGGACCTGAAGGCGTTCCAGAACCTCGGTTACACGGGCGAGTGGTTCGTCTTCGTCGCGTTCGTGCTCTTCATGTGGTTCCGGCTGTTCCGGCGCGAGACCGAGGCGGTCGAGGACCGCGCGCTGGGCCTGGAGACGGCCGCGTAGCAGGCCCGCCGCCGGACCGAGGTGCCGGGACCGAGACCGGGACCGGAATCGAAAGCGGGAGCGGGATCGCGTCACCGGGTCTCTTCGCCCGGCCCGGTGGCCGGGCGGACCCGCGCGCCGTCACGACGCTTCCAGCACGCCCGTCCGGTAGATCGTCCCCGCGCACGCGTTGTCGATCGTCGCCCCCGCCGGTTCCGAACCGGACTCCGGGGTGTGTACGACATCGATGCTGCCGTCCGCGGGCCCCTCCTCGCTGCCGAGCTGCGGTGACGGCTCGATCGGCGTGCTTCCGGTGCCGTTCGTCGCGCCGCCCGAGGCGCCGTCCGTGGGCGAGGGGTCCGGCGAGGGCTGGCCGGTCGGACAGGTGTCCGTCGGCACCCAGGCGAACATCACCTCGTACGCCCCCGAGGGCGGCAGCACCAGGCTGGTCGACTCCATCGACGGGTCGGGCAGGCCGCTCGCGGGGTCGCCCGGAGTGTGGTCCACGACTTCGATCTTGCTCGGGTCCGCGGCGCCCGTCGCCAGGAAACCGACGGAACCGTGGCCGCTGACAGAGCAGTTGGTGCCGGAGACGTTGGAGATACGGAAGCGGCCGTACACGGTGCCGTCGGCCTGCGGTTCGCCCGCGTCCGCCGTCACACCGAGCTGGCTCGCGTCGCAGGTGGCGGTGGAGCTGGTGAAGCTGCTCTCCGGATCGCGGCCGATGCCGCCGGACGTACCGCCCGTGCTGCCGCCGACGCTCGTCTCGGGCTTGTCCTTGTCGCCCGAGCCGTCCTGCTCGCTGTCCGTCTTGTCGGACGGGTTGGTGCCGTCCTTCTCACTGTCTTTCGGGCCGCCGTCGGAGCCGGTCCCGCCCTGGACCTGCTCCCCGTGGCCCACGTTGAAAGACTTGTCGTCCGAGGAGCTGCCGGTGTTCGCGACATGCACGAAGGCGGGCACCGCCGTACTGATCAGCAGCGCGGCCGCCGCGACACCCACGAAAGCCTGGCGCTTGCGCGCGCGTCGCGCGGGCACCGCCCGGCGCAGATGGTCGAGGGCTCCGGTGGAGGGCTCGATCTCCTGGACGGCGCCGTGCAGGAGCCGGCGCAGCGCCAGCTCGTCGGCGACACCGCCGTCACCGGCGTCACCACTGTCACCGCCGTCACCACTGTCACTACCGCCGCCGAGCCCACCCGCACCGCCGCCACCGCCGGCACCGCCGAAGAGCGCCGCGAGGGGTTGGGGCTGAGTCACATCTGCTCGGGGGCCACTGTCGGCGGCGTCGTCCGCGCCCCGCGTGCCGTCGGCCACACTGTGGAGGTCTCCGCCCGGTTCTTCTTCCGGCCCGTTGTTCACAGTTCCATTTCCAGTCGACTTAGCTGTCGGACCGTCCGGCCCCTCCGGCCTTTCGTGGTCCTGGTCGTGCTCGTGCCCGCTCATGCCGTGGCCTCCATGGCGATACGCAGCGCCGCGATACCCCGCGAGCCGTACGCCTTCACCGAGCCCAGAGATATGCCGAGCGTCTCGGAGACCTGCGCCTCCGTCATGTCGGCGAAGTAGCGCAGCACCAGCACCTCGCGCTGACGGCGTTGCAGCCCGCGCATCGCCTTGATCAACGCGTCGCGCTCCAGCAGGTCGTACGCACCTTCCTCGGCGCTCGCCATGTCGGGCATCGGCTTCGACAGCAGCTTGAGCCCGAGGATGCGGCGGCGCAGCGCGGAGCGCGACAGATTGACGACCGTCTGGCGCAGATACGCCAGGGTCTTCTCAGGTTCGCGTACGCGGTTGCGCGCCGAGTGCACGCGGATGAAGGCTTCCTGTACGACGTCCTCGCAGGAGGCCGTGTCGTCCAGGAGCAGTGCCGCGAGGCCGAGCAGTGAGCGGTAGTGCTGTCGGTAGGTCTCGGTCAGGTGGTCGACGGTGGTACCTGATGCCATCGCGTCGTCAGCGCCCTCGCGCCGGTCCGAGATACCGGCCGGGCGCGCCGCTGGCATGGGAGCGATCACCGGCATACCACCGGGCCTGCGGGGTCGACGGGTCGGCCGCACCGAAGTGCCGCGAACCGGGACGACCGCTGTGAAATCGAGAACCTCTGCCACGCCTGTTGGACACGCTTCCCCCGCCCAGGGTTGTACGCGTTCGCCGCCGCATTTGACGATGCACCAATTGCCCTCATGCGTAACTGATCTCCCCCACATGCCCCATTTGCCCACGGCACCGCACAGGGGCGACCGCATAGACGCTTCCGGCCAACCAGCGGTTGCAGAAAGGTCGAATGAGCATCGTCCGCCACCGGAACACCCCAGTTCAAGTGGCACAGACCAGTGATTTGCTCACAGCACGTTCACAGATTCTACAAAGCGTCCGGCGGTCGGCTCGGGCGCCTCCCCGCTCTTCGAACCGCTCTGCGCCCTGCCCTCCGGACTCTCCCCAAACCCGGCTACGCCCCGGTGAATTCCCCGGCCACGGCCTCCGCGATCTGCGCGCTGTTGAGCGCCGCGCCCTTACGGAGGTTGTCTCCGCACACGAACAGCTCCAGCGCCCGCTCGTCGTCCAGCGACCGCCGCACCCGCCCCACCCACGTCGGGTCGGTCCCCACCACGTCCGCCGGCGTCGGGAAGTCCCCCGCCGCCGGATTGTCGAACAGCACCACACCCGGCGACGTCGCCAGGATCTCGTGCGCCCGGTCCACCGTGACCGGCCCCTCGAAGCGCGCGTGCACGGCGAGCGAGTGCGCGGTGATCACGGGCACGTGCACGCACGTCACGGCGACCTTGAGATCGGGCAGGTCGAGGATCTTCCGGGTCTCCTCGCGGATCGCCATCTCCTCCGACGACCAGCCGTCCTCCATGAGCGACCCGGCCCACGGCACGACGTTGAGCGCCAGCGGCCCGCCGAAGGGCCCGGTGATGTCGCCCACCGCGCGCCGTACGTCCCCGGGGTTCGTCCCCAGCTCCGTACCGGCCACCACCGACATCTGACGGCGCAGCGCCGAGATGCCGTCCTGTCCCGCGGCGCTGACCGCCTGGTAGGAGGAGACGACCAGCTCGCGCACCCCGAACTCGGCGTGCAGCGAGCCGACGGCGACGATCATCGAGAGCGTGGCGCAGCCCGGACTCGCGACGATGCCGCGCGGGCGGATCCGTACGGCATGCGGATTGAGCTCGGGCACCACGAGCGGTACGTCGGGATCCATCCGGAACGCGGCGGAGGCGTCGACGACGACGGCGCCCTGCGACACCGCGATGGGTGCCCACTGGGCGGACACGGCGTCCGGTACGAGGAACAGCGCGACGTCCACGCCGGCGAGCGCGGCCTCGCTGAGCGCCACGACCTCGGTCTCCTCGCCCCGTACGGCCAGCTTGCGGCCGGCCGCGCGGGGGGAGGCGAGAAGGCGGATCTCGCCCCAGACGTCGGCGTGCTGCGACAGGATCTGGAGCATGACGGCGCCGACGCCCCCGGTCGCGCCTACGACCGCGAGCGTCGGCCGGCCGTTCATCGGCCCGCGCTTCCGCGACTTCTGATCATCGTCCGGAGCCCTTCATCGGCCGGTGCCTCCGTAGACCACGGCCTCGTCGGATTCGGTGTCGAGGCCGAAGGCGGTGTGCACGGCGCGCACGGCCTCGTTCACATCGTCCGCGCGGGTGACGACCGAGATGCGGATCTCGGAGGTCGAGATCAGCTCGATGTTCACGTTCGCCTCGGACAGCGCCTCGAAGAAACCGGCCGTGACGCCCGGGTTCGTCTTCATACCGGCGCCGACGAGGGAGATCTTGCCGATCTGGTCGTCGTAGCGCAGCGAGTCGAAGCCGATCGTGCCCTTCGCCTTCTCCAGGGCGTCGATGGCCTTGCGGCCCTCGGTCTTGGGAAGGGTGAAGGAGATGTCGGTCAGCCCGGTGGACGCGGCGGACACGTTCTGCACCACCATGTCGATGTTGATCTCCGCGTTCGCGATGGAACGGAAGATCGCCGCGGCCTCGCCCGGCTTGTCGGGGACGCCGACGACGGTGATCTTGGCCTCGGAGATGTCGTGGGCGACTCCGGAGATGATGGCGTGCTCCACCTGCTGGTCCCCTTGCGGCTCGTTGCTGACCCAGGTGCCGCGCAGTCCGGAGAAGGACGAGCGGACATGGATCGGGATGTTGTATCGGCGTGCGTACTCGACGCAGCGGTGCAGGAGCACCTTGGAACCGGACGCGGCCAGCTCCAGCATGTCCTCGATGGAGATCCAGTCGATCTTCCGGGCCTTCGGGACGACACGGGGGTCGGCGGTGAAGACACCGTCGACGTCCGTGTAGATCTCACAGACCTCGGCGTCGAGCGCGGCGGCGAGGGCGACGGCCGTGGTGTCCGAGCCGCCCCTGCCGAGGGTGGTGATGTCCTTCTTGTCCTGCGAGACGCCCTGGAATCCGGCGACGATGGCGATGTTGCCCTCGTCCAGTGCCGTACGGATGCGGCCGGGCGTGACATCGATGATGCGCGCCTTGTTGTGGACCGAGTCGGTGATGACGCCGGCCTGGCTGCCGGTGAACGACTGGGCCTCGTGGCCCAGGCTTTTGATCGCCATGGCCAGCAGCGCCATGGAGATCCGCTCTCCCGAGGTCAACAGCATGTCCAGTTCCCGACCCGCGGGGATCGGGGACACCTGCTCGGCGAGATCGGTCAGCTCGTCCGTCGTGTCGCCCATCGCGGATACCACGACGACCACTTGGTGGCCGTTCTTCTTGGCATCGACGATTCGCTTGGCAACGCGCTTGATGCCTTCGGCATCGGCAACGGAGGAGCCTCCGTACTTCTGCACGACAAGGCCCACGTGCGCTCCTCGATCAGTCATGCCGCAGTCGTTCATCACTGCGGTCGGCTCAGTCTAACGAGCAGCCGCATTCCGCTTGAGGTATATCGCATCGTGAGATGTCCCGCTCACGCCTTGATCACCCAGGAAGCGGTCCGGCTGCCCGGTGGACATCCATGCCCGGTATGACGCGGGCCACGCGGAACGTGGGCCGGGTCACACGCGTGATCACACCTTCATCGCACGTCGTCGCGTCCCGTGAAGTCCCGTCCGGCGTCGTCCGGCGTCGTCATCGGCCCGGACCCGGGATCTTCCAGGGCCACCCGCCGCCGCTCCCGAGGCCGGTGGCGGCCGGATCCGGCCGGGTGACCTGATCCGCCACGGCGATGTACTTCCGCCCGTCGGGCGCGGCGGGGGCGGCGTTCACGGGGAGGCTACCGGCGGCGACGAGGCCGCCCGCGGCGAAGGTTCCGGCGAGGACGCATTGGATGATCTTCCCGATCACGGAACCTCCATAAGAACGCCGGTGTATATGGAGGTATACGGCGGAAGGGGGGCGTCCGTTCAGGTCCAGGGGATATCGGCCATCGACGCGTCCGTCAGCTCGTCCAGCATGTCCAGCTCGTCCAGCTCGTCGGCGATGGCCTCGTCGATCTGGCGGCGGGTCTGCGCCGCCACGCGCGGATTGGTGGCCGCGTGGTGCGAGTACGCGTTCAGCCCGGTCGCCAGCGCGAACCCGCGCCCCCGCGCCCACGTGGCGTCGTCCACGCCGAGTGCCGCGCGGAAGGCGGGCCTGGTCGCGGCCGAGAGGGTGGTCCAGGCGACCATCAGATCGCAGGCGGGGTCACCCACGCCGAGCCCGCCGAAGTCGATGACGGCGCTCGGATGCCCGTCGACGGTGAGCAGATTGCCGGTGTGGAAGTCACCGTGGAACCAGACGGGCGGCCCTTCCCACGCCGGAGCCGCCAGCGCGGCGTCCCACACGCGCGTCATGGCGTCGGCGAAGACGCGGCCGGTGCGGGCCTCGATGGCGGTACGGGTCGCCTCGTCGCGCTCGGCGAGCGACCAGCGGCTCAGCCCGTGGTCGTCGTCGGCCACCGTCGGCACCCGCTGAAGTGCCTTGAGATAGCGCCCGAGTTGACCGGCGGCCCGCTCCGGATCGGCGAACCCGTCCACCGTCGCCACGGTCCCCTCCAGCCACCCCGCGACGGACCAGTGGTACGGATACCCGAACCCCGGCACCCCGAGCCCGAGCGGCACGGGCGTGGCCAACGGCAGCTCGGGCGCGAGCCGGGGCAGCCACGCGTGCTCCTTCCGCGCCTGCCCGGCGGCCCAGTCGCCTCTCGGCAGCCGTACGGCCATGTCGTCACCGAGCAGGAAGATCACATGATCGGCTCCCCGTCGGCCGGCCGCGAGAGCCCCAGCCCGCCCCACTGCGGAAACTGCGCCTCCAACAGCCGCCGCACAAGGTCGGCTTCGATCTCGGGCACGCGCGCTCCCCCTCGGTCAGTCCGTGTAGTCCTTGAGCTTCTCGGTGTCCAGGGTGATGCCGACAGGGTCGGGAAGCTCGACCACGGCGCCGAAGGGCCGGGTCGTGACGGAGCGGTACTCGCCCTTCTCCGGCTCGGCGTGAACGGTGAGCGAGTAGGCGTCACGGTCGACGAGGAGGTAGACCGGGATATCGGCTGCCGCGTAGCCGTCCCGCTTGTCGATACGGTCCCGCCTGTTGGTGTCGGTGTCGGTGTCGCGCGAGATGACTTCGACGGCCATCAGGACCCCGGTGGGCTCGGCCCACTCGCCCTGTCCGACGAAGTAGTCGTCAGGTGCGAGCGCCCCGTCGGGGCGGGCCCTCCCGTTCCGGTAGGAGTCGACACGAAGACCTTGCTCTCCGTACAGCCACAACTCCGGGCGGAACTGCATACAGCGCTTCTGGAGCCACTTGACGATCTCGCCGTGGTTGCCGTCCGGCACGGGCTTGACCTGGACCTTTCCGTTGATGAATTCCAGCCGCACCATCTCTGGCGCACGTCGGGCAAGTTCCTCGAACTCGCGGACGGACATCTGTGGCCGGTCGGTGGTCCTGGGGGTCATCGCGTCGCCTCCTCCCCTCCATGGCGCCCTGACCGGGATCTCCTGCACGCTCATTCGGCCGCCCGCGCCCGGTCCGCGCCGCCGTTGCGCGACAGTCCCCGCGCGAAGTCACCGTGGGTCGGCTGCGGGATGGGGCGGGCCTTCAGGCCGGCCGCCGCGCGCAGGGCGTCGGCGTGGCGGGCCACTTCCTGCTTGGCGGGGACCGCGCGGAAGGTGTCGGGGATCGCGTCGATGGCGCGGCCCTTGTCCTCCGCCGCGTCGTACGCCTCCATCTCCTCCCGGCACTCCACGCACACGCCTCCGATCAGCGTCACCACCGTTTCCGGCTCCTCGCAGCCGATGCAGAGCATCACCGCGCGCGTGATGTGGGTGGGGTCCTGGTACGGCTCGGGCGGCATCTTGCTCTCCAGTCGTTTGCGGGCGATCGCGCCGGGGCTGTGCAGCGGATGCGGCAGCCCGGTGGTCAGGGAACGGGTCAGGTGGTCCGGCGTCGCGCCCCGCGCGAGCCACTGCGCGGCGAGCGATTCGAGTGCGGCGCACTCGGTGGCGGACAGGGTCATACGGGGC
>NZ_JARJHW010000178.1:0-15819 GCF_040560175.1 Streptomyces panacea | reverse complement strand
GTCCAGAACGACGCGGCCGTCGCCTGGAAGACCGGCCTCTGGTACTGGAACACCCAGAACGGTCCCGGCACCATGACCCCGCACAACGCGATGGTCAACCAGGCCGGCTTCGGCCAGACGATCCGCTCCATCAACGGCTCGCTGGAGTGCGACGGACGCAACCCCGCGACGGTCCAGAGCAGGATCAACAACTACCAGCGCTTCACCCAGATCCTGGGTGTCGCGCCGGGCGGCAACCTGTACTGCTGACCCGCGTCGGCCGGACATCGCACCAGGTGGCCCCGGGGAGCCTTCCCCGGGGCCACCCGCCGTCCGCGCCGCCGTAGGGTGATCGCGTGAGAGACGAAGCGGAGACGAAGAACGGCGACCGGCTGCTGTACGGATGCATGGGGCTCGGCGGCGGCTGGGACACCACCCCCTACGGCCCGGCGGACATCGACACGGCCGAGGCGGCGGTCCGAGCGGCGCTGGACAGCGGCATCACCACGTTCGACCACGCCGACATCTACCGGCACGGCAAGGCCGAGGCCGTCTTCGGCGAGGTTCTCGCCCGCACCCCCGGCCTGCGGGAACGTATCGTCCTGCAGACCAAGTGCGGCATCCGTCTCGCCGACGGCGACCGGCCCGGCATCTACGACCTGCGTGCCGCGAGCATCGTCCGGCGCGTGGAGGAGAGCCTGACCAGGCTGCGTACGGATGTCATCGACGTCCTGCTCCTGCACCGGCCCGACCCGCTCGCCGACCCGGACGACATCGCGAGCGCGCTCACCTCACTGCACGACCAGGGTCTTGTCCGGCGGTTCGGCGTGTCCAACATGAGCGGTTGGCAGATCACTCAGCTCCGGTCGGCGCTCGGACTCCCCCTGGTCGCCAACCAGTTGGAGATGAGCCTGAAGCGGCGGGACTGGGTCGAGGCCGGGGTGCTGGTGAACACCCCGGAGGCGGCCGGCGTCGGCTATCCGCACGGGACGACCGAGTACTGCCGGGCGACCGGGATCGCCCTCCAGGCGTGGGGAGCCCTCGCGCAGGGCCGGTACACGGGCCGCGAGGAGACCCCGGACGAGGTGGCCACGGCGCGGCTCGTCGCGTCGCTGGCCGAGGCGAAGAACACCACGCCCGAGACCATCCTGCTGTGGTGGCTCCAGCGGCATCCGGCCCGGATCGCGCCGGTCGTCGGCAGCGCGCGGCCGGAGCGTATCCGTGCCTGCGCCGACGCGGCCGTACGCGAGCCGGAACTCACCCACGAGGAGTGGTACGACCTGTGGCTGACGGCGCGCGGCGCGCCCCTGCCCTGACCGGGGCCGCCCGCACACGAAGACGTGGTCCCCGGTGAGCCGATCGGCTCACCGGGGACCACGTCTTGGTCCGTCCGCGTTACCGCGGCTGTTCCTCCTCGTGCAGGCTCTTGACCTGACTGTCCGTCAGAGCCTTGTCGTAGACGTGCACCTGGTCGATCGATCCGTTCCAGAAGTCGCCCTTGGCGCCGTCGTACTTGGCGCGGCCGAGCGAGAGCGGTCCGGTGCTCACGTCGACCGGACCGGCGGCGGCGGTCGCGACCGGTGCGCCGTCGACGTACAGCGTGATGTCGTCCGACGCCGAGTCACGGACCCCGACGAGGTGGTACCAGCGGTCCGTCTCCGGCTCGGTCACCAGCCGTGCGCGGTTGCCGCCCGGAGTGCTGAAGGCGAACGCGCCCTGGCCGTACTGGAGATAGAACGGATTCTCCGTACGCCGGCCGTCCTGGCTGACGGCCGTCGCGTAGTTGCCGGGGAGCGCGTCGAGGGTGACCCAGGCCGACACCGAGTAGCTCTTGGTGGTGTCGACGACGGGGCCCTCGGTCTGCGCGTACTGGCCGTCGCCGTCGAAGGCGAGCGCCGAGCCGCTGACGCCCGGCGTCCAGGTGGAGCCGCCGACGAGGCTGAGGGCCTTGCCGTTCGGGCCCTTGTCCTTGGCCGTGGTGCCCTTCCCCTCGTCCAGCGGCCAGTGTCCGCCGCCGCTCAACTCGTCCCGTTCGCCCGCTTCGGCGCCGGCCTCGATGACCTTGAGGTTGATGGCGCGCACACGCGCCGGGTCGACCTTGATCTGCCGGCGGTCGTAGGTGTAGAAGCCGTTGAGTTCGTTCTCCAGATCGCTGACCTGGGTGTAGACGGAGCCCGACAGCTCGGCGCCGGCCGCTTCGAGGTAGAAGTCGGTGGTGTTCTGGACGTACTTCGCGGTGAGCGCGTCCTTGTCGGCCACCCCGCTGTAGATCGCGGCGGGCGGGCCGGGCCACATGTGCCCCGGGGTACGGAGTGTGAAGCCGCCGTGCTCACCGTCCATCGCGGCGCGGTGGTCGGGGAAGGGGGCGTCGTTGTTGACGTAGTCGTGGTGGTCGATGATCTCGCCCTTGCCCGAATCCCCCTTGGAGGAGCAGCAGTTGACGCCGGAGTGCGCGTTGACGATACGGGAGGGGTCGGTCTGCTTCACCGATTCGGCGATCCGGCCGGTCTCCTCCCGGTTCCACTCGCCCCAGCCCTCGTTGAAGACGATCCAGCCGATGACCGACGGCGAGTTGTGCAGTTGCCGCATCATCTGCTTGCCCTCGGCGACGAAGGTCCGCTGTCCCGCCTCGCTGGTGATGTCGCTGGAGACGAAGTCCTGCCAGACGAGCAGACCGAGCTTGTCGGCGTGGTGGTAGAAGCGGGCCGACTCGACCTTGATGTGCTTGCGTACGGCGTTGAAGCCGAGCCTCTTCTGCTCTTCGAGGTCGAAGGCGAGCGCCTCGTCGCTGGGCTGCGTGTAGAGGCCGTCGGGCCAGAACCCTTGGTCCAGCATGGCGAGGGAGAAGATCGGCTTCCCATTGAGTACGAGCTTCTGGTAGCCACCGACCTTCTCGATACCGACGGAGCGCATGCCGAAGTAGCTGTCGACGCTGTCGGTGGACCGGCCGTCGGTGAGGGTGACGTCGAGGTCGTAGAGGTACGGGTCGTCCGGGGTCCAGAGCCGCTGGTCCTTGATCGGGAGGCGCAGTTCGGTGCCGGGACGGCCGCTGACCGTCGAGACGATCCTGCCCCGGGCGTCGCGTGCGACCGCCCTGACCTTGGCGTCCGGTGAGGCCTTGGCGGAGTTGACGGTGACGGCGAGGCTGCGCGAGTCGATGTCGGGCGTGGTGACGAGTTCGTCGACGGCCGCCTTCGCGACCGGCTCCATCCAGACCGTCTGCCAGATGCCCGACGACTGGGTGTAGACGATGCCGCCGGGGTCGGTGGACTGCTTGCCCATCGGCTGGTTGGGACCGTTGGTGTCGGTGACGGCGACGACGATCTCCTGCGGGCCCTTGCCGCCGTTCCTGAGGGCGTCGGTGATGTCGGCGCTGAACGCCGTGTAGCCGCCGGTGTGTTCGGTGACCTGCTCGCCGTTGACCCAGACGCGGGTCGCGTAGTCGACGGCGTCGAAGTTGAGCTTCAGCCGCTTGCCGCCGCCGACCTGCCAGTTCCCCGGCACGGTCACGAGCTTGCGGTAGAACATGTGGTCCTCGTGGCGTTCGAGGCCGGAGAGCTGCGACTCGACCGGGAACGGGACGATGATCTTCTCGTCGAGGTCCTTGCCGAAGACGGGCTTCTCGTCCTTCTCGGCGCCCGCGAACTGCCAGGGCCCGTTGAGGTTCTTCCAGTTGTCGCGCACCTGCTGCGGACGCGGGTACTCGGGCAGCGGGTTGTCCGGGTCGAGCTTGTCGCCCCACTCGGTGGTGAGCCGGTGCGTGGACTCGTTGTCCGCCGCGCGCATGATCTCCGGCACTCGCTCGCCGCCGACCTGGAGGCCGCCCTCGCCGTCGTAACGGAAGCTGACCCGCTGGCCCTTCTGGACCGGCGCCTGGAGCGTGACGGTCAGGGAGTACGGGTCACCGGGGGTGCGGGCGACGGAGGAGACCGGCATCGGGCTCGTGTCGACCGCGACCTTCAGATGGTCCTTGAGCGCCGCGATCGTGCCGCCGACCTTGTCCTCGAAGGTCGCGCGGACCCGGCGGCCGTCCTTGCCGACCGTCAGCGAGACCGGGTAGATCTCGAAGCCGGCGGGCGGGGTGAACGCGGACTCGGGGACGATCTGCTTCTGGGTCCCGGCACCCGACCAGCGCAGGAACATGTTCGCGCCGCCGATGTCCTGGAACATCTCGACGCGGATGTCCTGCGGCTCGCCCGCCTTGAGCGTGACCGGCTTACTGGTCTGCTCCTTGTCCCAGTCCGGCTCCCAGTGGTCGATCACCGCCTTGTCGCCGATCCAGACGCGGAAGCCGTTGTCGCCGGTCGCGTAGAAGGTGTAGTCGCCGCTCGCGGGGGCCTCGACGCGGCCGGTCCAGCGGGCGGTGGTGTGTTCCGTACGGCCGGTCAGGGACTCGAACGTCGAGGCCAGGCCCGGGAATTCGATCTGCGGGTCGAGGGCCACTCCCCCGAGGTCGGCGAAGTCGCGCGCGCCGGGCGCGGACATGCTGAAGTACTCGCCCTTGAGGCCGTGCACCTCGCCGGCGGGTGCGGCGGCGGGCGCGGTGTCGGCGGCCGTCGCGGCCGGGGTGAAGCCGGTCGTCGGCAGCAACAGGGCGACGGCGAGCAGCAGCGAGCGGAACAGGGGGCGGGAGCGCAGCGGTGGGCGGGCGGCGGGCTTTCGTCTCATGGAAGTCCTCGATGTCCTCGCGCGGACGGGGGCGGAAGGGGTTTCGTCCCGGGCATTACAACGTTGGAAAGTGTCCGCAGCGGAATGACAGCACGACCTCTCGGCGGGTGTCCAGAGTTACGACACAAGGTGTTCGCGCGACGGGGGTGATAAATGATGCTCGTGAGAAATGGTGTTGCCGTGGCGCGGGTCCGGTTCTACGGTCGGGCCCATGAAGCGTGCCGCCATGACGACGACGCCGGAGAGTGTCCCGGCGCGCTGACTGCTGATCCAGTTCGAAGCCCCGGGGCGAGTGCCCCGGGGCTTCGTCACGTGGTCACTCGTTCCGCACCAGCGAGGAGACCACCATGCCCGACCACCGCAGACTCGGCCGCGAGCTGGGCCTGTTCGACACCGACCCGCTGATCGGCGCGGGTCTGCCGTACTGGCTGCCCGACGGCGCGACCGTACGGCACACCCTGGAGGAGTACATCCGCGGCGTGGAGCGGCGGGCGGGCTACCGGCACGTGTACTCGCCGGTGCTGGGCAAGCGGGAGCTGTACGAGCTCTCCGGGCACTGGTCGCACTACAGCGACGACATGTTCCCGCCGATGGAGCTGGGCGGGGAGCAATTCGTCCTGCGGCCGAGCCTGTGCCCGCACCATGCGCTGATCTACCGGTCCCGTGCCCACAGCTACCGCGAACTGCCGCTTCGGATGGCCGAGTTGGGCGGCATGTACCGCTCCGAGCTGTCCGGGGTGCTGGGCGGCCTCACCCGCGTACGGTCGATTCAGCTCAACGACGCGCACATCTTCTGCACCGTCGACCAGGTGGCCGGGGAGGCGCGGGCCGCGCTGGAGCTGATCCGGCGGGCGTACGACGCGCTCGGCATCCGCCCGGCGCGGTTCCGGCTCTCGCTGCCGGGGCCCGGCGGGAAGTACGTCGCCGATCCGGCCCTGTGGGAGCGGTCCGCGGCGCTGCTGACCGAGGTTCTCGACAGTTCGGGCGTCGTGTACGAGGCGGTGGAGGGCGAGGCGGCGTTCTACGGCCCGAAGATCGACGTGCAGATCGCCGACGAGGCCGGCCGCGAGTCGACCCTGTCCACCGTCCAGATCGACTTCCACCAGCCCGAACGGTTCGATCTGCGGTACATCGGCGCCGACGGGGCCGGGCACCGGCCGGTGATGATCCACCGCAGTGTCATCGGCAGCGTGGAGCGGGCTGTCGCGCATCTCGTGGAGCGGCACGGCGGCGCCTTTCCCGCCTGGCTCGCGCCGACCCAGGTCGTGGTACTGCCGGTCTCCGACACCCAACTGCCGCAGGCCGCCCGGCTCGTGGAGCGGTGTGCGGAGCGGGGGCTGCGGGCGGAGGTCTCGGGGCCGGAGCACGGGACTCTGGGCGCGCGTGTCAGGGCGGCCAGGCTGGTGCCGTATCAGGCGGTGATCGGCGCGCGGGAGGCCGCCGGGGATTCGGTGGCGCTGCGGCTGCGGGACGGGCGGCGCGTGGACGCCCTGCCGGTGGCCGAGTTGCTCGCCCGTGTCGGCGCGCTGGTCGGCTCGTTCGGCACCGATCTCTGGGAGGGGGAACCGGAGGGCGGACAGCGCGACGGGGACGGTCACCGTGCGTCCGGCTCGTGATCTTGGGTAGCCGGTTCTCATGTTGAAGCACCGACGCATCCGAATCCTGCTGGTCCTGCTGGCGAGTTGGGCCGCGACGGCCGCGGTGGAGCGGTTCCGCGGGGAGCTGCCCTGGCTCACGGCCGCCGTGCACGCACTGCCGTGGGCGGCGCTGGTCGCTTTCGTCTGGTGGTTCGCGGAGTGGACCCAGGTGCGGCGCGGCCACTCGTGACCGGTCGGGCCCCTCGGGCGTGTCTCGCCGGTCTCACCCCGCCGACCGCTGAGAGGCGATTGTCGGGGTACCCGGTGCGAAGGGACGGAAGGCCGGCACACGGCCGGCCCTCCGGCCCGAATCGCACTCGGCGGT
The DNA here is from genome assembly GCF_040560175.1 of Streptomyces panacea. Classification (NCBI taxonomy): domain Bacteria; kingdom Bacillati; phylum Actinomycetota; class Actinomycetes; order Kitasatosporales; family Streptomycetaceae; genus Streptomyces; species Streptomyces panacea. The sequence goes on along the minus strand of NZ_JARJHW010000178.1, from coordinate 9,210 downwards.
ATCAAGAATGAGGAGTCTCGGATGTACATAGGTCTCGGAACAGTCGTCGTCATCCTGGTCGTCATCGTCGTCGTCATGCTTCTGCGTCGGCGCTGACACCACACCCGGATTCACATGCTTACTCCAGTCGACAACCATTAGGTTCCGCATTACAGTCGTCCGTATGGAGAGCATGCGCGTCGGTACACCCGAGCCCCGCCCCCGGACAGCGGCTCCGCTGCTGGGTGAGCCTCTGCCGGTCGAGCTCATGAACACGATCTGGGCCGACCGGGACGGCGTACACGACGAGCTGACACATCCCGAAGGTCTCGCGGCCTGGCTGCGTGGCGTCCAGCCGCGTCTCGCACCGGCCGACGGGCCCTCCCTCGCGCGGCTGCCGGACCCGTCGGCGGACGAACTCCGGCGCTTCCGGCGGCTGCGCGACGCGCTGCGCCACCTCGCCGCCGTCACGACCGGCGACACACGGCTCGCGCAGGACACCGGCTCCGATCCCCTCACGGCGGCGGTCTCCGCCGTCAACGAGGCTTGCGCGTACGCGCCCTCCTGGTCCGCGCTGACGTGGACCGGGGCGTCCGCGCCGGAGTGGACCGAAGCCGACGGGCCGACGCGTACGGAGGTCACGAACGGCACCCCGTCCGCGCGGATCCTGTCGCGCGTCGCGGAGGAAGGGGTACGGCTGTTCACCGGGCCGGGCCGGGCCGAGTTGCGGGCCTGCCACGGTCCGCGCTGCGTGCTGTATTTCGTGCGCTCCCACCCACGCCGGGAGTGGTGCTCCGCCGACTGCGGAAACCGCGCCCGGGTGGCCCGCCACTACCGGCGCCGTCGTGACGCCGGCGACGCGGCGAAGGCGTGAGCGTTCACCTCACGCACAGGTACGAACCGACACCGACACTCGGGGCCTGAGAACAAGGAGTCCGTCATGGTCAATGTCCACCACCGCTACGCGACCGTCCAGGGCAGAGAGCTGTTCTACCGGGAGGCCGGCCCGGCCGACGCTCCCGTGGTCGTCCTGCTGCACGGCTTCCCCACCAGCTCGTTCATGTTCCGCCATCTCATCCCGGAACTGGCTGACCGCTATCACGTCATCGCCCCCGACCACCTCGGCTTCGGTCTGTCCGACGCGCCGTCGGTCGGGGAGTTCGACTACACCTTCGACGCCCTCGCCGACCTGACCGCGCAGCTGCTCGCCGGGCTCGGGGTGACCCGGTACGCCATGTACGTCCAGGACTACGGCGCCCCCGTCGGCTGGCGCCTGGCGCTCAAGGACCCGGACGCGATCACGGCGATCATCACGCAGAACGGGAACGGGTACGAGGCGGGCCTCGTCGAGAGCTTCTGGGAGACCGCCCGCGCCTACTGGCGGGAACAGACCCCCGAGACGGTGGGCGCCATCCGCGAGGCCCTCAGCCTGGACGCGATCAAGTGGCAGTATCTGCACGGCGTGCCGGACCCGAGCCTGGTCAGCCCCGACACCTGGCTGCACGACCACGCCCTCGTCTCGCGCCCCGGCAACGACCGGGTCCAGCTCAAACTGCTGCTCGACTACGCCGGCAACCTGCCGCTCTACCCGTCCCTGCACGCCTATCTGCGCGACCGCCGGCCTCCGCTGCTGGCCGTCTGGGGCAGGAACGACGAGATCTTCGGCCCGGCGGGCGCGGAGGCGTTCGCCGCCGATGTGCCCGACGCGCAGGTGCGCCTCGTCGACGGAGGCCACTTCCTGCTCGAAAGCGCGCTGGACGAGGTCGCCGAGCTGATCCGGGCGTTCCTCGCGAAGGCGGATCTGCCGGCCGGCTGACGTACCGGGCGCCGCCACGGCCGGACCCCGGTGGGCGGAGCCGCCCCGGCAAGAGCCGCGGCCGACACACTGCCCGCTGCCCGTGCCGCCCGCCCGGCGAGTGGAGAATCCAGAAATGACGGATTCCTCATCAGCCGCCGGATACTCCGGGCGGACCGAGTGCGCCGGGCCGACGCGGACGCCGTGGCGTGCGTTCCTGCGTACCGAGACCGGCAGCGCGGCCGTACTGCTCATCGGCGTGATCGCCGCGCTCGCCTGGGCGAACGGCGACCTCGCGTCGTACGACCGCTTCTGGCGGACGCATGTGGGGCTGTCGTTCGGGTCGCGGAGTCTGTCTCTCGAAGTACGCGAGTGGGTCAACAGCGGCCTGATGTCGGTGTTCTTCTTCGTCGTCGGTCTTGAGGCGCGCCGCGAGCGGGACATGGGCGAGCTGCGCGACGGGCGCCGTATCGCGCTGCCCGTGTTCGTCGGGGTCAGCGGCATGCTCGTGCCCGTCGCGATCTATCTCCTCGTCAACTCCGGGCACAGCACCGTCCACGGCTGGGGCGCCGCGATGTCCACGGACACCGCCTTCGCCCTGGGCATGCTGGCCCTGCTCGGCAGACGTCTGCCCACGGGGCTGCGTACGTTCGTCCTGGCCGTGACCGTCGTCGACGACTTCGTGGCTCTCGGGGTCATCACCTTCGCCTACAGCGAGCGCGTCGCGCCGATCGCGCTGCTCGTGGCACTCGGCATCCTCGGCGTGATCGTGCTGCTGCGCTACCAGGGCGTACGCCGTGGCGGCTGGTACGCGCTGCTGGGGATCGCCGCGTGGGTCGCGCTCTGGGAGTCCGGTGTCGATCCCGTCGTCATCGGGCTGGTCATGGGGCTGCTCACCTCCGCGTATCCCGCCGCCCGCGGGGATCTGGAACGTGCCAGCGGCCTCTTCCGCCGGTTCAGGGAACAGCCGACGCCGGAGCTGGAACGCTCCGCGCGGATCGGGCTGGCGTCGGCGATCTCGCCGAACGACCGGCTGCTGCGGATGTACCACCCGTGGTCCAGCTATGTGATCGTGCCGGTGTTCGCGCTGGCCAACGCGGGTATCCCGATCACCGCCGAGGAGTTGTCACAGGCCTTCACCTCCCCCGTCACGCTGGGCATCGTGTGCGCCTTCGTCGTCGGCAAACCGATCGCGGTCCTCAGCGCCTCGTGGCTGACCGCGCGCTTCAGCCACGGCCGGCTGCGCCCGCCCGTCGGCTGGGGCGCCGTCGCCGCCGGCGGGACGAGCGCGGGTGCCGGGTTCACGGTGTCGCTGCTGATCGCCACCCTGGCCTTCGACGGTGAACAGCTGGAGAACGCGAAGATCGGCACGCTCACCGCGCTGATCTGCGCGTTCGCGGCGACCTGGGCCGTCAGCGCCGTGATCGGGCTGCTGCCGAAGCGGCGCCGTAACCGCGCCCTGCTCGGCACCGCCGAGTCGATCGTCGACCTCGCGGTCACCGTCGATCCCGAACTCGACAAGATCCGGGGCCCGTTGGCGGCCCCGGTCACGGTCGTGGAGTACGGCGACTTCGACTGCCCGTACTGCGGGAAGGCCGAGCCGGTCATCAGGGAGCTGCTGGCCGACTTCGGAGACGTCCGCTACGTGTGGCGGCACATGCCGCTGACCGATGTGCACCCGGGCGCGATGCTCGGCGCCGAGGCGTCGGAGGCCGCGCACGACCAGGGCGCGTTCTGGGACATGCACGATCTCCTGCTCGCGCGCGAGGGCACGCTCCGGTTCGCCGACGCGCTGCGCCTCGCCGCCGACCTCGATCTGGACACCGAGCGCTTCGAGCGGCACCTGCGGCGCCACAAGGGCGCGGGGCGGATCGCCGACGACGTGGACTCCGCCGACGTCAGCGGGGTGTCCGGGACGCCGACGTTCTTCATCAACGGGCGTCGCCACCACGGGGCGTACGACATCGGCCACCTCTCGGCGGCGGTGCGCACCGCCCGGCAGCGGGCGGCGCTCACCGAGCCGGAGTGACACCGGATAGCCGTTCTCTCAGGTGCTCAACGGGTCGCCGTCGAAGGCCAGTTCGGCCGCCGCGCGGGCGAGGGTCGGCCGGTGGCCGAAGAGGCCGGGCAGGCCGCCCGAGTGCAGGAAGACCGTGCGGCGGCCCGGTGTGATCTCACCTGCCTGGACAGCGGCGGTCAGCCCGGCCATCGCGCGGCCGGTGTAGGTGGGGTCGAGCACCATGCCCTCGGTGCGGGCGGCCAGCGTGAGGGCGGACATGACCGGTTCGGTGAGCGCGGGATAGCCCGCTCCGACCTGGTCGGTGCGGATGCGCAGCGACTCCGGCGGACAGTGCGTACCGGAGAGCCCGGAGACCAGGTCCGACACGACGCGGGCGGGCTCCTCCACGGCTCCGCAGTGGACGCCCAGTACCCGCTCGGGCCCCAGCGCGTCGACCAGTCCGGCCATGGTGCCGCCGGAGCCGAGCGCGACCACCACGGAGGCCAGGTCGGGTGCCTGGGTGAGGAGTTCCTGTCCGCACTCGACGTAGCCGCGGGCGCCGAGCACGCTGGAGCCGCCGAAGGGGATCAGCGCGGGGACGCCGCCCCGGTCCCGCAGTGTGCCCGCCACATGCCGGGCGGTGGCGGCGATCTCGTCCCTGCCGCCTTCGCCGGCCCACACCACCCGCGCGCCGAACAGGGCGTCGAGCGTGAGATTGCCGGACTCGGACGATCCGGGCTCGCCGGCCAGTACGAGAACGACGTCGAGCCCCAGCCGGGCGCCGGCCGCCGCGGTGAGGCGGGCGTGGTTGCTCTGCGGAGCGCCGGTCGTCACGAGGACCGTGGCGCCGTCGGCCAGTGCCGCCCCGCAGGTCCATTCCAGTTTGCGTACCTTGTTGCCACCGCCGCCGAGGCCGATCAGGTCGTCGCGTTTGACCCACAGGTCGTCGGCGCCGAGGCCGAGTGCGCGGGCCAGGCGTGGCATCGGTTCGAGCGGGGTCGGCCAGCTGCCGAGCGTGGCGCGGGGCGGCTGAACGCCGCCCGTGGACGTGGTCACCATGGCTCTACTCTGCCTGGCCGCCCGGCTATTCGCCGCCCGCGTGGTCCCGGCCCGCGCGCCGCGCCGGACGTCCCCGAGGTCCGCCGCCGGCCTCCGCCGACCGCAATCCGCAATCCGCAGTCCGCCGTCCGCCGTCCGCCGTCCGGTGGGTCTAGTCGGTCTCCTCCTCGGTGGACGTGCGCCCGACCAGTCGTTCGTAGCGCTGGCGGGCGGCCTGCGGGGTGCCGAGACCGAGGCCGAAGGCGACCTCCTGCCAGGTCATCCCCCTGCCTCGCGCCATCTGGAGAAGTCCCGCTTCCAGCTCGTCCATGTCCCCACGGGCGCGCGGCACGAGGCTCAGTGCTGCGGTGATGTCGGCCCGGTCCACCTCCGGCTCACCCGCTTCCGGCTTCGCCGCCCCGCTGAGCAGGAACGACACGAGCCGGACCGCTTCGTGCGGCGCGATGACGGACGGGTGCGCCTGTCTGCGGCGCTGAGCGTCGGTCGCCGCGTGCCGCTCGGCGATACGGAACAGGGACGCGTGCACTCGGTGCGCACGGGCCTGGTCCGGGTGGGGAGCGGTGAAGGGGTCAAAGGTGTGCTGGTCAGGAGTCGATGACATACGGCAAGCATGCTTCGGCGCGCGTCACGGTGTCAACCGACCGTGTTGAACGTTCCGTTCAACACGGTCCATCACTCAGGGGCGGTACACCTCGCCCGGCTTCGGGACCGCCGGCGCGAACAGCTGGGGAACGGTGACGAACGTGAAGCCGCGCTTCTTCAACTTCTCGATGATCCCGGGCACGGCCGGGACCGTCCCGTCGTAGATGTCGTGGAGCAGGATGATCCCGTCGGCGGACGCGTCGTCGAGGATGCGGCGCTCGATGAGGGCGGAGTCGGTCGTGGAGTAGTCCTTGGCCGTGGCGCTCCACAGGACTTGCGACAGGCCGAGTTCGCGGGAGATGTCGCCGACGTCGTCGTTGGTACGGCCCTGGGGCGGACGCATCAGCGTGGGCTTGCGTCCGGTGATCTCGGCGATGGCGTCCTGCGTGCGGGCGAGTTCCTCGCGTATCGCGTCCCGGTCGAGATCGGTGAGAATGCCGTGGCTCCAGGTGTGGTTGGCGACCTCGTGCCCCTCGTCGGCGATGCGGCGCACGGTCTCGGGATGGGCCAGTACGTGATTCCTGCCCAGCAGGAAGAAGGTGGCCGGCACCTTCTTCTCCTTGAGGATGTCCAGCAGCCGGGGTGTGTCCTTGCCTGGGCCGGCGTCGAAGGTGAGGGCGACACACTTGGCCTCGGCGCAGTCGACTGAGCCGTACCGCCCCTCGCCGTCACCTCCCGCGTCACCTCTGACCGAGGCGGGCGAGAGGGTCTGCGTCCCACAGCCGGTGAGGGTCAGGGCGAGGGTCAGGGCGACGGCGAGTGCGGCGGCGGCCGTACGGCGCATGGGCGCGAATGGCCTGTTTTCGGGCATGACGGAGCTGGGCGTGACACTTTCGGGCATGACGGAGCTCTCTCTGTGCGCTGTGTCCGTGTCTGTGTTTCTCGCGGCGCTCGGCGTGCGCGGGTGTACGGCCGTGCGGACAGAACCGGCGCGACAGAACGGGCGCGACGGGTCCGCCCCGGGGCCTCGCGACGGTGCGTGCGAGCGGGGTCGCGCGGGAGTGGGGCGCGGGGTTGCCGCGTGGAGGAGGAGGCCCTCAGAAGGGCGAGTGCTTACATCCGGATCCCGTCACCGCGAACGGACGCGGAAACGGTCGGATGGGGCCGGGCAGGAAAGAACAAGCCAGGCCGGACGGGATCCCGTGGCATGCGAATGACTATACACATGCTGTATACGCGGAGTGTATAGAGGTCCGGAAGTCGCCCATGAAGACACGGCAACACAGTGAACCCGCTCCATTCGCACGTTGGAGTGCCCCGTTGAGGGAACACGGTCGGGGACAGCCGAGGTCCAGGCCCTGAGCCGAAAGGCCGGCCCCCGGGCCCTCTCAGCAGGAGGCCGCGGAAACGATGGACACCAACCTCACGTTCACCCTCGTCGTCGCCGCGGTGGTGGTCGCGGTCGTCTCGATGCTCGTCGCGACGATCGTTCTGTTCGTCAAGGTCTTCCGGACCCGTCGGCTGCTGCGCGAGGCCGGGGTGCCGCTGACCAATCGCGCCGCGTACTGGGGAGCCCTCATCTATGTGGTGAGCCCCGTCGACCTGCTGCCCGACCCCGTCTATCTCGACGACATCGGCGTCCTGCTGCTCGCCCTGCGCTCCCTGCACGCGGCGTCGGCCGGGGCGGTGGCCCACGTCCAGGGCCGTGAACGCAAAGGATCGCGGACGAGAAGCACTCGTCCGCGATCCCTCGGTTCCCCGTGAAGAAGCCCTGCCGGGCTCCGGTTGATCAGCTGAGCCGGTGCACCAGCTGGGTGTTCAGTTCGTAGCGCGCGCCAACTATCTGCAGCTCACCCGCGGCTACCTTGGCGGCGAGGTCGGCGTCCGCCGCCAAGTTCGAACGGACGAGCTCCACCTGGGCGTTGACCGTGGAGTCCACGCGCGCGTCGCCCTCCTGGGAGTGGTCGATCGCGGGCTTGATCTGGTCGGCCAGATACTGGATGTGGGCGGGCAGGTGCTCGCCCGTCTCCTCCGCGTGCACGGCGGCGGCGACGGCTCCGCACGACTGGTGCCCGAGGACCAGGACCAGCGGGATGCCGAGCTCCAGGACGCCGTACGCGATGCTGCCGCGGACAGCCTCGTCCAGGACCTCACCGGCGGAACGGACGGTCATGAGGTCGCCGAGCCCCTGGTCGAAGACCAGCTCGGGCGGTACGCGCGAGTCGATGCAGCCGAGTATCAGGGCGAAGGGGTCCTGGCCGGACACCAGCGCCTGGCGCACGGTGTGCGACTCGTTCGGGTGGTGCTGCTTGAAGGTGCGCCACCGGCGGTTGCCCGTGGAGAGTTCCGCCAGTGCGGCGGCGGGGGTGGTGGGCCTCTTGGAGCGCGAAGTGGGAGTCCGGGTGGCGGCACCCGCCGGCGCACCGGCGACGAGTCCGCTTCCGGCCGCGGTGGCGACCGCCGCGGTGGCGACAGAGGCGCGGAGCAGCGCGCGGCGGCTGGTCGCCACCGGCATCTGAGCATGTGTGGTCATTTTCACGCCCGGACATTAACGCCCGTAACATTAAAGGACTTTCATACAAGGCAAATCTTGGCTGCCTCTTGAATATCCCTTGGCTATAGATGACCTGAGCGTGAGCATCAACGATCGATCCGCGACGTCCAGTGATCAATGAAACGCTCGCCACACATGAGTGCGTGAGGTGGTTCGCGAGGCCGAACTGCGCCTGGGGCGGCTGGAGTTCACGTCACGTGCAGGCCCCGTTCAGCTACCCGCCGCTCAGTGGAAGACACCGCTGTACGCGTTGAGGGCGGGCTGGCCGCCGAGGTGCGCGTACAGCACGTTCGAGGTCGCCGGGATGTCTCCGTCGCGTACGAGATCGATCAGCCCGGCCATCGACTTCCCCTCGTACACCGGGTCGATGATCATGCCCTCCAGGCCGCCGGTGAGCCGGATGGCATCCAGCGTGGACTCCACCGGTACGCCGTAGACGTCCCCGGCCCAGCCGTCCAGGACGGTTATCTCGTCGTCCCTCACATCCCTGCCCAGGCCGATGAGTTCGGCGGTGGCGCGGGCGATCTTCGCGATCTGGGCGCGGGTCTCGCCGATCTTGGCCGAGGCGTCGATGCCGAGGACCCGGCGCGGGCGGTCCTGGCCGGCGAAACCGGCGATCATGCCCGCCTGCGTGCTGCCCGTGACGCTGCACACGACGATCGTGTCGAAGAAGACGCCCAGTTCGCGCTCCTGACGCTCCACCTCGTAGGCCCAGTTGGCGAAGCCGAGCCCGCCGAGGGGGTGGTCGGACGCGCCGGCCGGGATCGCGTACGGGGTGCCGCCCCCGTCCTCGACGTCGGCCAGGGCGCGGTGCCAGCTGTCCTTCGTACCGATGCCGAACCCCGCGTCGACCAGGCGCACTTCGGCGCCCATGATGCGGGACAGCAGGATGTTGCCGACCTTGTCGTTGACGGGGTCGGGCCAGTCGACCCAACTCTCCTGGACCAGAACGGCCTTCAGTCCGAGCCGGGCGGCGACGGCCGCGACCTGCCGCGTGTGGTTGGACTGGATGCCACCGATGGTGACAAGGGTGTCGGCGCCCCGCGCGAGGGCGTCGGGGACCAGGTACTCCAGCTTGCGGGTCTTGTTCCCGCCGTACGCGAGCCCGCTGTTGCAGTCCTCGCGCTTGGCCCAGATACGGGCGCCGCCGAGGTGGGCCGTGAGGCGGTCGAGCGGGTGGACGGGGCTGGGCCCGAAGAGGAGGGGATGACGCGGGAAGCTGTCGAGGGACATCTGCTGCTC
>NZ_JARJHW010000177.1:0-15845 GCF_040560175.1 Streptomyces panacea | reverse complement strand
AGCAGGACCGGACAGGCTGGGGGGCCTGTCCGGTCTTCGCGCGTTCCAGGGGGACTTCCGGGCCGGCTCGGGGGCCGGTCCCGACGCCGGTCCCGACGCTCAGCGGCCGCTGTTCGCTGGGCGCGCCGGTGCGGACGGGTCGGGCGTCTCCGTCGTGCGGGGGCGGGTGCCGCCCGCCGCCGCGTCGGCGATCCGGCCCAGCGCCTCCGCCTTGGCGCACGGATACGCCCCCAGCGCCGCCTGCCGGCCGACGATGCGGCGCTCCGCGCGCATCAGCCGCCAGCCGCGCCGCAGCAGGAACGGCACCGACTTGCGGCCCTCGCGCAGATCCCGCAGCAGCCGGCGGCGGAACGTCGTCGACGGGCGGCCCCGCAGACAGAGCGCGTCGGCCAGCACGCCCAGCTCCTCGCAGCGGGCGACGACATCGGCCGCGAAGATGCCCTCGGCGATGAACAGCTGCGTACGCCCGATGTCGAGCGTCTCGGTGTCGACGACGGAGCTGGTGGCGATCGCGTAGACCGGGACGGTCGTACGGCCCGTACCGCACAGCTCCAGGATCGCGGCGACCGCCGCGTCCGCGTCCCAGGACAGCGCGGAGTCCCAGTCGATGTCCGAGCTGCCCGCGACCAGCGGCAACGTCGGGTCGTCGCCCTCCTTGTAGAAGTCGTCGAGACGGAGCACGGGCAGGCCCGCGCGGGCGGCGAGCGACGACTTGCCGGAGCCGGAGGGGCCCGCGAGCAGGACGACGCGCGCGGAGGCGGTTCGGTGGGGACTCACGGGACACCAGTCTGAGGCATACACCCGCGCAGGCGACCCCCGCCTGCGGTGTTGGTATCGAGCGTCACATCTCAACTACTGTGCGTGTCATTCCGATTACTCGACTCCCTCGCCCAGGCAGGAATCCCATGGCACGTCATTCAGCTCCCACCCCCCGGCGCGGCGCACTGCTGCGCGCCGGGCTGACGCTCACCGCGGCGGGCGCGGTCATCGGGCTCGGCGGCGCCGCGGCGCAGGCGGCACCGGCCGCGCCCGTGCCCGCGTCGGGTCCCGACAGCGAGCTCGCCGAGGCCGGGGCGGCGGCCGGGGCGGGTCTCGCGGGCGCCCTCGGGCACGGCTTGGCCGGTGGCCTCGGACCGGTGAAGAACTTGCAGCTCAACCCGCTGGCCAAGACGGGCGTCGATCCGCTGGACAACGCGGTCGGCACGCAGGTGGCGGACTTCAAGCCGCTGTCCACGGCGGCCTTGACGGACTCGGTCACCCAGGGCGGCGGTCTGAAGGACCTGCCGCTGGTGGGGCCGGTGACAGAGCTGCTGCCCGGCTGAGCGTCGGGTCGGAGCGCGCTTGTGCAAGGAGGCCCGGTCGTCGTCGTGACGGCCGGGCCTCCTTACGCGGGCGGGTGCGGGGGACGGCTCAGTAGCCGGAGCCCGACGCGCCCAGGCTGCCCGTGGGGTGCCAGACCGTCTTCGTCTCCAGGAAGGCCGTCAGCCGGCCCGTGCCGGGATCGGCGGAGAAGTCCACCGGGTGCGGGCGCAGCACCCGCTTGAGGTTGTCCGCCGCCGCGATCTCCAGCTCCTTGGCCAGGGTCTCGTCGGCGCCGTACAGATCGATGCCGTTGACGTCCTGGTGCGAGGCGAGCGGCGCGGCGAGTTCCGCCGTACGGCCCGAGAGGATGTTGACGACGCCGCCCGGCAGGTCGGAGGTGGCCAGCACCTCGCCGAGCGACAGGGCGGGCAGCGGGGAACGCTCGCCGGCGATCACCACCGCCGTGTTCCCGGTGGCGATCACCGGGGCGACGACCGAGACCAGGCCGAGGAACGACGAGTCCTGCGGCGCGAGGACCGCGACGACGCCGGTGGGCTCCGGCGTGGACAGGTTGAAGAACGGGCCCGCGACGGGGTTGGCGCCGCCCGTCACCTGGCCGATCTTGTCCGTCCAGCCCGCGTACCAGACCCAGCGGTCGACGGTCGCGTCCACGACGGCCGCCGCCTTCGGCTTCGAGATGCCCTCGGAGGCGGCCACCTCGGCGATGAACTGGTCGCGGCGGCCCTCCAGCATCTCGGCGACGCGGTAGAGCACCTGGCCCCTGTTGTACGCCGTGGCGCCCGACCAGCCGCCGAACGCCTTGCGGGCGGCGGAGACCGCGTCACGGGCGTCCTTGCGGGAGGACTGCGGCGCGTTGGCGAGCCACCTGCCCTTGTGGTCGGTCACCTCGTACACCCGGCCGCTCTCGGAGCGGGGGAACTTGCCCCCGACATACAGCTTGTAGGTCTTGAAGACTGACAGTCGCTCGGACTCAGACATCGAGATACGCCTCCAGGCCGTGGCGACCGCCCTCGCGGCCGTAGCCCGACTCCTTGTAGCCGCCGAAGGGCGAGGTCGGGTCGAACTTGTTGAACGTGTTGGCCCACACCACGCCCGCGCGGAGCCTGTTCGCGACGGCGAGGATGCGGGAGCCCTTCTCCGTCCAGATGCCGGCGGAGAGGCCGTACTGCGTGTTGTTGGCCTTGGCGACCGCCTCGTCCGGCGTGCGGAACGTCAGGACGGAGAGCACCGGGCCGAAGATCTCGTCGCGCGCGACGGTGTGCGCCTGCGTGACATTCGTGAAGAGGGTCGGCGCGAACCAGTAACCGGACGACGGGAGTTCGCACTCCGGCGACCAGCGCTCGGCGCCCTCGGCCTCGCCCGCGTCGGCCAGCGTCCTGATCCGGGCCAGCTGCTCGGCGGAGTTGATCGCGCCGAGATCCGTGTTCTTGTCCAGCGGGTCGCCGATACGCAGGCTGGACAGCCGGCGCTTCAGCGAGTCCAGCAGCTCGTCGTGGATCGACTCCTGGACCAGCAGGCGCGATCCGGCGCAGCAGACCTGACCCTGGTTGAAGAAGATGCCGGTGACGATGCCCTCGACGGCCTGGTCGATCGGGGCGTCGTCGAAGACGATGTTGGCGCCCTTGCCGCCGAGTTCGAGCGTGACCTTCTTGTCCGTGCCCGCGATCTGCCGGGCGATGGCCTTGCCGACGGCGGTCGAGCCGGTGAAGGCGATCTTGTTGACGTCCTCGTGCGCGACGAGGGCGGCGCCCGCGTCGCCGTATCCGGGAAGGATGTTGACGACGCCGCGCGGGAGACCGGCCTGGCGGCAGATGTCCGCGAAGAACAGGGCGCTGAGCGGGGTGGTCTCGGCGGGCTTCAGGACCACCGTGTTGCCCGTGGCGAGCGCCGGGGCGATCTTCCACGCGAGCATCAGCAGCGGGAAGTTCCACGGGATGACCTGGCCGGCGACGCCCAGCGGGCGCGGATTCGCGCCGTAGCCCGCGTGGTCGAGCTTGTCGGCCCAGCCCGCGTAGTAGAAGAAGTGCGCGGCGACCAGGGGGAGGTCCGCGTCGCGGGTCTCGCGGATCGGCTTGCCGTTGTCGAGGGTCTCCAGGACGGCCAGTTCGCGCGAGCGCTCCTGGATGATGCGGGCGATCCGGAAGAGGTACTTGGCGCGCTCGGCGCCCGGCAGCGCCGACCACTTCACGAACGCCTTACGGGCGGCCTTCACGGCCCGCTCGACATCTTCGGCGCCCGCCCGGGCGACCTCGGACAGCACTTCCTCCGTAGAAGGGCTGACCGTCTTGAAGACCTTGCCGTCGGCGGCGTCGGTGAACTCGCCGTCGATGAACAGGCCGTAGCTCGGCGCGATGTCGACGACCGAGCGTGACTCGGGGGCCGGTGCGTATTCGAAAGCCATCGTGTATCAGTCCACCGTGACGTAGTCGGGGCCGGAGTAGCGGCCGGTGGCCAGCTTCTGGCGCTGCATCAGCAGGTCGTTGAGGAGGCTGGAGGCGCCGAAGCGGAACCAGTGGTTGTCCAGCCAGTCCTCGCCCGCGGTCTCGTTGACCAGCACGAGGAACTTGATCGCGTCCTTGCTGGTACGGATGCCGCCGGCGGGCTTCACACCCACCTGGACGCCGGTCTGGGCGCGGAAGTCGCGCACGGCCTCCAGCATCAGCAGCGTGTTGGCCGGGGTGGCGTTGACGGCGACCTTGCCGGTCGACGTCTTGATGAAGTCCGCGCCGGCGACCATGCCGAGCCAGGAGGCGCGGCGGATGTTGTCGTACGTGGACAGCTCGCCGGTCTCGAAGATGACCTTGAGGCGGGCGGCGCCGCACTCGGCCTTCACGGCCACGATCTCCTCGTAGACCTTCAGGTAGTGGCCCGAGAGGAACGCGCCGCGGTCGATCACCATGTCGATCTCGTCGGCGCCGGCGGCGACGGCGTCCCGCACGTCCGCGAGCTTCACGGCCAGGGCGGTGCGCCCGGCCGGGAAGGCGGTCGCGACGGAGGCGACCTTCACGTCGCTCCCCGCGAGCCCCGCGACGGCCGTCTCCACCATGTCCGGATAGACGCAGAGCGCGGCCGTCGTCGGGACGGTGCGGTCGGTCGGGTCCGGATGCAGGGCCTTGGCGGCGAGCGATCTGACCTTGCCCGGCGTGTCGGCGCCTTCGAGGGTCGTCAGGTCGATCATCGAGATGGCCAGGTCGATGGCGTACGCCTTGGCCGTCGTCTTGATCGAGCGCGTACCGAGCGAGGCGGCGCGTGCCTCCAGGCCGACGGCGTCGACGCCGGGCAGCCCGTGGAGGAACCGGCGCAGCGAGCTGTCGGACGCGGTCACGTCAGCGAGGGGGGCACCGCCCACGGCGGAGCCTGTGGGCGAGGGTGCAGTCGTGGGCATGGTCACCACATGAGCATATCTACGCGCGTAGCAGCATGTACAGGGGGTGGGGTACCGAGTGACGAGACCGACGCCGGGCGTGGCGCGCGGGTGCGGAGTGGTCACGGGAAGGTCGCGGGGTGGTCGCGGGCGGTCGCCGCGCGGGATGCGTGCCGGGGGTGTCGGCGGCGTACGGCAGAATCGAAACCATGACGAGTCCCGATCAGCCCTCCGAGCCGACGTACGCAGAGCGCGTCTTCCGGTCGCCCGCCGCCATCGCGGGCGGTGCGCTGCTGCTCGCTCTCGGCGCGTGGATCGGGATCGACGCGGTGGTGCGGGGCCACGGCAGGACGCCGTGGCTCGCGCTCGCCGGCCTGCTGCTCGCCGTGCCGCTCGTGGTGGCCTTCACCATGCGGCCGGCGGTGTTCGCCAACGACGACCGGCTGCGGATCAGGAATCCGTTCCGCACGGTCGTGGTGCCGTGGGCGTCCGTGGCCGATGTGCGGGCCGGGTATTCGAGCGAGGTGTTCACCCAGGACGGCGCGAAGTTCCAGCTGTGGGCGGTGCCGGTCTCGCTGAGGAAGCGCAAGCGCGCGGCGCGACGGCAGTCGCAGCGCGCGTACGACGACCCGAACAGCCGCACGTCGGTGAACGCGGACGTGACGGACGCGCGCGCCCGGACCGCCGACGCGGATTACACCGTCGCGGGCCTGCGCGAGCAGGCGGAGCGCTGCGCGTCGCGCCCGGAGGCGCAGGGCGAGCCGCAGGTCCGCTGGGCGTACGAGGTGATGGGACCGGCGCTGGCGGGCCTGGTGGTGCTGGTGGTGCTGCTCGCGACGGGGTGACACGTGGGCGGGCGGGTTGGCCGTCCCGGGGGCTGTCCCGGGGGCCGGTTCGTCCTCGAACGCCGGACGGGCTGAGACGGGCCCGGCCGGTGGGTGATGTCCTCAATCGCCGGACGGGCCCAAGATGCCCGCCGGGCGGGCTGGAACGCCCGCCGGAGGGGCGGGCCCGGAACCAATCGCCGGGCGCGCCGCCTGCGCGGTCCCGCCCGGCGATCGACGACAAGTGCGGCCCACGAGTCGCACGACCGGGCCGGGCCGCCCGCGCGGCCCCACCGGCGATCGACGACAGGGTCCGTCAGATGCCCGCAGCCTCCGCCAGGTCCCGCTTCAGGGTCGCCAGCAGCTCCGCGCCCCGGGCCCTGGCCGCGGGGAGCGCGGTGGCGTCGGTGACCGGGATCACCACTTCCAGGTAGCACTTGAGCTTCGGCTCCGTACCGCTCGGGCGGACGATCACCCGGGCCCGGCAGGCGCCGTCCAGGTGGTAGCGCAGACCGTCCGTCGGCGGGAGGCCCGACGCGCCCTCCGAGAGATCCTCGGCCGAGGTGACCGTCAGACCCGCCAGGGCCGCCGGCGGGTGGTCGCGCAGGCGGTCCATCGCCCGCGTGATCAGGGACAGGTCCCGCACGCGCGCCGAGAGCTGATCCGTGGCGTGCAGGCCGTGTGCGAGCGCCAGGTCGTCCAGGAGATCCGTCAGCCCCCGGCCCCGCTCCTTCAGCTCGGACGCCAGCTCCGCGACGAGCAGAGCCGCCGTGATGCCGTCCTTGTCGCGTACGCCGTCGGGGTCGACGCAGTAGCCGAGGGCTTCCTCGTAGCCGTACCGCAGGCCCTCGACGCGGGCGATCCACTTGAAGCCGGTGAGCGTCTCCTCGTAACCGACACCCGCCGCCTCCGCGATCCGCCCGAGCAGCGACGACGACACGATCGACTCGGCGAAGACGCCCGACGTGCCGGTCGCGCCCTTGTTCACCAGGTGCGCCGCCAGCAGCGCGCCCACCTCGTCGCCGCGCAGCATCCGCCAGCCGCTCACGGCGTCCGCGTCCGGGACGGCCACCGCGCAGCGGTCCGCGTCCGGGTCGTTCGCGATGATGATGTCGGGGGCGGCGCGGCGGGCCGTGGCGAAGGCCAGGTCCATCGCGCCCGGCTCCTCCGGGTTCGGGAAGGCGACGGTGGGGAAGTCCGGGTCGGGCTCGGCCTGTTCGGCCACCGGTACGGGCGCGGGGAAGCCGGCCCGCGCGAACGCGGCGTTCAGCGTCTGCGTACCGACCCCGTGCAACGCCGTGTGGACCACGCGCGCCGTACGGGGCGAACCGGCGCTCAGAACGGCGTCCGTGCGCTCCAGATACGCCGTCAGCACCTCGTCGCCGAGAACCTCCCAGCCGTCCTCCGGGCGCGCCACCGAGTCCAGGGGGCCGACCGCGTCGATCTCGGCCGCGATCTCGCCGTCCATGGGAGACACGATCTGGGAGCCGTCCGCGAGATAGACCTTGTAGCCGTTGTCGCGCGGCGGGTTGTGGCTCGCGGTGACCTCCACCCCGGCCACCGCGCCCAGATGCCGTACGGCGAAGGCCAGCAGGGGTGTCGGCAGCGGACGCGGCAGTACGGCGGCGCGCAGCCCCGCACCGGTCATCACGGCGGCGGTGTCACGCGCGAAGTCGGCCGACTTGTGGCGGGCGTCGTAGCCGACGACGACGAGGCCGCCCCCCTGGCCGGCGGCCTTGAGGTACGCGGCGAGCCCGGCGGCGGCGCGGATGACCACCGACCGGTTCATCCGCATCGGCCCGGCGCCCAGCTCGCCGCGGAGCCCGGCCGTGCCGAACTGGAGCGTGCCGCCGAACCGTTCGGCGAGCGCGTCCAGGTCACCGGAGTCGATCAGCCCCCGCAGTTCGTCGCGGGTGTCGCTGTCCGGGTCCTCGGCCAGCCACGCCTCGGCCCGCGCGATGAGGTCCTGCTGCACTGTGGGTCTTCCCTTCCTCGGGCCCGCCGGGAGGTCGTACGGCGGGCGTCAGATGCGCTCGAGCACCTGTGCCAGCAGCGCGCCCATCTGCGTGGCCGAGTCACGGCCCGCCTGGAGGACTTCCTCGTGGTTCAGCGGCTCGCCCGACAGGCCCGCCGCCAGGTTCGTCACCAGCGAGATGCCCAGTACCTCGGCGCCGGCCTCACGCGCGGCGATGGCCTCCAGCACGGTGGACATGCCGACGAGGTCGCCGCCCATGACCCGGACCATGTTGATCTCGGCGGGCGTCTCGTAGTGCGGGCCGGGGAACTGGACGTAGACGCCCTCTTCGAGAGCGGGGTCCACCTCCTTGCACAGCGCGCGCAGCCGCGGCGAGTACAGGTCGGTGAGGTCCACGAAGTTCGGGCCGACGATCGGGGACGCGGCCGTCAGATTGATGTGGTCGCTGATCAGCACCGGCTGCCCCGGGCGCATGCCCTCGCGCAGCCCGCCGCAGCCGTTCGTCAGGACGATGGTCTTGCAGCCGGCGGCGACCGCCGTACGGACACCGTGCGCGACGGCCGCGACGCCGCGGCCCTCGTAGTAGTGCGTACGGCCCAGGAAGACCAGCGCGCGCTTCTCGGCGATCGCGTAGGAGCGGATCGTCCCGCCGTGGCCGGCGACGACCGGCGGGGGGAAGCCCGGCAGCTCGGTCACCGGGAATTCGGCCTCGGGTGCTCCCAGCGCGGCGACGGCGGGTGCCCAGCCGGAGCCCATCACCAGGGCCACGTCATGGGTCTCGGCGCCGGTCAGCTCGCGCAGGCGCACCGCGGCGGCGGAGGCGGCGGCGTGGGGGTCGGCAGATCCGTCGGCCGTGGCCGGGATAACAGATGCGTTCACGCGGAAGAGGGTAACCGTTCTTGCCCTACGCGCGTAGATGATCGAGCGTACGGTCTTCGGATCGTTGTGTTGTCGTTTCCGGCGAACGCGCCGGTCAGCCGCCTGTCGCGAGTGCGAAGGCCGTGACGACCGTCACCGTGCGGGTGGGGTGCCGGTTCAGCACGCGCGCTTTCGCAGTTCCATCACATAGTCGTGCGGCGCCCCGGCCGACTCCGCCGCCTCGGCCAGCTCGCCGAGATAGCGCGCGGAGGGCAGCCCGCCCTCGTACCCGTTCAGGACGTACAGCCAGGCCGGCTCCTTGCCGTCCAGCGTGTCCACGCGCACCCGCATCCGCCGGTATATGTCGAGGCCGACACCCTCCCAGCGGTCCATCGAGTCCTCGTCCATCGGCGCGATGTCGTACAGCGCCACGAAGACCTGCGAGCGGGGTGCCTCCACGAGGGTGACCAGCGCACCCTCCCAGCCCATCTGCTCCCCACCGAAGGTGAGCCGCCAGCCGTTGAGCCAGCCGGTGCCTCGCAGCGGTGAGTGCGGGGCGCGGCGGGACATCAGCCGCGCGTCGAGGTTGCCGGCGTACGCGGCGTAGAGCGACATGGGGACGAGGGTACGGGAGGTACACGCGTGCCCGGTGAATCCCGTGGACGTGGCCCCTCCGGTGGCCGACCGAGGCCCCCGGGGAGGGGCCCGGGGCGAAGCAGCTTGAAGAGTGCGGGACAATGACGTACGTACTGCATCCTCCGGGGACTCCCCGGACTCCCGGCCGGGACGGCAGACGGGTCGGGTCGACAACGCGAGGCGGACTTTTTCGTGACCCGGATCGTGATCATCGGCGGCGGACCCGGCGGATACGAGGCGGCCCTGGTGGCCGCACAGCTCGGCGCCGAGGTGAGCGTCGTGGACTGCGACGGCCTCGGCGGGGCCTCGGTGCTCACCGACTGCGTACCGTCCAAGACCCTCATCGCGACGGCCGAGGTGATGACCACCTTCGACTCCTCCTACGAGGAGCTGGGCATCATCGTCGCCGACGACACCCCGCCACTCGAACAGGCGGCCCGTGTCGTCGGGGTGGACCTCGGCAAGGTCAACCGACGGGTCAAGCGCCTCGCGCTCGCCCAGTCGCACGACATCACCGCCTCCGTCACCCGGGCCGGCGCCCGCGTGCTGCGCGGCCGGGGGCGGCTCGACGGCCGGCAGGCGACCGACGGCTCCCGCCAGGTGATCGTGACCTCGGCCGACGGCACCGAGGAGTCGCTGACCGCCGACGCCGTGCTGATCGCGACCGGCGCGCACCCGCGCGAGATCCCCGACGCGCTGCCCGACGGTGAGCGCATCCTCAACTGGACGCAGGTGTACGACCTCGACGAGCTGCCCGAAGAGCTGATAGTGGTCGGATCCGGTGTCACCGGCGCCGAGTTCGCCGGTGCCTACCAGGCGCTCGGCTCGCGCGTCACGCTCGTCTCCTCCCGCGACCGCGTGCTGCCCGGCGAGGACCCGGACGCCGCCGCCGTACTGGAGGACGTCTTCCGGCGCCGCGGGATGAACGTGATGTCGCGCTCGCGCGCCTCGTCCGCCAAGCGCGTCGGCGACCGCGTCGAGGTGACCCTCGCCGACGGCCGGGTCATCTCCGGCACGCACTGCCTGATGGCGGTCGGCGCGATCCCGAACGCCGAGGGCATGGGCCTGGAGGAGGCCGGGGTCCGGGTCAAGGACTCGGGCCACATCTGGACCGACCGGGTGTCGCGTACGTCCGCGCCCGGCGTCTACGCGGCCGGCGACGTGACCGGTATCTTCGCGCTCGCCTCGGTCGCCGCGATGCAGGGCCGGATCGCGATGTACCACTTTCTCGGCGACGCGGTCGCCCCGCTCAACCTCAAGACCGTCTCGTCCAACGTCTTCACCGACCCGGAGATCGCGACCGTCGGCTACAGCCAGTCGGACGTGGACAGCGGGAAGATCGACGCGCGGGTCGTCAAGCTGCCGCTGCTGCGTAACCCGCGCGCCAAGATGCAGGGCATCAGGGACGGTTTCGTCAAGATCCTCTGCCGGCCGGGCACCGGGATCGTCGTCGGCGGCGTGGTCGTGGCACCGCGCGCCAGCGAGCTGATCCACCCCATCTCGATCGCGGTCGACAACAATATGACCGTTGAACAGATCGCAAACGCTTTCACTGTCTACCCCTCTCTGTCGGGCTCGATCGCCGAGGTGGCACGGCAGTTGCACAGCCGTAAGAGCGAGGACGAGGGTTGACCCAGGTCATGGGCGTACGCAGGCCATAGGGCGGCGCCCCTATACCACTTGGCGCGGCCCCGTACGTACACCTTCCGTTTTTCGGCGAGAACCGCTGAAAGCGGGCGGGCGTTGGGGTTACTGTCAGTTTCGTGTTCGCTGCAGAACGTCGCCAGTTAATCCTCGAAATGGTGCGCGCCAACGGAGCCGTGTCGCTCCGTGAGCTCGCCCGCGTCGTCCAGACCTCCGAAGTGACCGTACGGCGGGACGTGCGGGCGTTGGAGGCCGAAGGACTCCTCGACCGCCGGCACGGCGGTGCGGTACTGCCGGGCGGATTCACGCGAGAATCCGGCTTTCCGCAAAAATCCCATCTCGCCACGGCAGAGAAGACGGCCATCGCCGATCTCGCCGCGAGCCTCGTCGAAGAAGGCGAAGCCGTGGTGGTCGGTGCCGGTACGACCACGCAGGAGCTGGCCCGCCGGCTCGCGCGGATCCCCGGACTGACCGTCGTCACCAACTCCCTGCTGGTCGCGCAGGCGTTGGCCCACGCCAACAGGGTCGAAGTCGTCATGACCGGCGGGACCCTGCGCGGCTCCAACTACGCCCTGGTCGGCAGTGGTGCCGAGCAGTCGCTCCAAGGGCTGCGGGTCTCCCGCGCGTTCCTGTCCGGGAGCGGGCTCACCGCGGAGCGCGGCCTGTCCACCTCCAACATGCTCTCGGCCAGCGTCGACCGCGCGCTGGTGCAGGCGGCCGCCGAGGTCGTGGTGCTCGCCGACCACACCAAACTCGGCACCGACACCATGTTCCAGACGGTGCCGACCGACGTGATCACCCGGCTGGTCACCGACGATCCGCCGGCGCACGACGACCGCGCGGGGACCGAGTTGCAGGCCCTCGCCGACCAGGGCGTACAGATCACGGTGGCGGGCGCGGCCGGGTCGGGCTCCGGCGCCGAGACGGCCCCGCCGGGGCGCCAGCCCCGACGGGAGACGCCGCTGCCGGGCCAGCGCCGTACGCACGGCGGCGGCGGTCCCGGACCGCAGACGCTGCGGAGCGCGGCGGCGTCGGCCGGGGCGCTCGCCGAGCAGCCGGGGGAGCGCGCGCGGGTCGCGGATCTGCGCCGCCGCTGACAGGGCGGCGGCGGGCCGCTCACCCGCTGTGCGGGCCTTTCAGGCCGGTCAGGGTCAGCGTGAGCAGCCGGTCGGCCAACTCCGGGTCGTCCGGCGCCTGTTCGGCGGCGAGCGCGATGGCGTTCGTCAGCTGCATCAGATCGTCGATGGACGTGTCCGCCCGTACGTCCCCGCTGGCCTGCGCCCGTACGAGCAGCAACTCGCCCGCCGTACGGAGCCCCGCGCTGCACTGCGTCAGGGCCGAACTCGTGTCGTGCGAAGCCGACATGAGCGCGCGGGAGAGGCCACGGTACTCACCCGCGTGAGTGATGAGCGCGCGCAGCCAGGCCACCAGCGCGCGGCAGGGCCGGTCGGCGTCGGCGAGCCGGCGGGAGCGGTCGAGCAGATCGGCGAGCGCTTCCTGGAAGACCGCGTTCATCAGGGCGTGCCGGGTGGGGAAGTGCCGGTACAGCGTGCCGATGCCGACTCCGGCCCGGCGCGCGACATCCTCCAGCGAGGCGTCCGTGCCGTGCTCGGCGAACGCGGCACGGGCCTCACCGAGCACCCGCTCGTAGTTCCGCCGCGCGTCGGCGCGCATGGGCCGGGGCGGCGCGTCACTGCTGCTCGCCATCGCGGTCCTTCCTGTCGCCACCGGGGCCCGGGGGCACCGGCGGGTGCGGCCTGTGGTCCTCCAGGATGCCACTGCGGGCCGGGCCTTCCCCATGGATCGGTCCCCGGGGCCGGGCCGCCACGCGCGAGTGGGCCCCGCCACCCCTGACCGGGGTGACGGGGCCCACCCGTACGCGGCTGTCGGGACCGGGTCGTCAGTCCTTGATCTCGCAGATCAGGGCGCCCGAGGTGAGCGAGGCGCCGACCTCGGCCGTGAGGCCCTTGATCGTGCCCGCCCGGTGGGCGTTGAGAGGCTGCTCCATCTTCATGGCCTCCAGGACGACGACGAGGTCGCCCTCTTCGACCTGCTGGCCCTCTTCGACCGCCACCTTCACGATCGTGCCCTGCATCGGGGAGGCGAGGGTGTCGCCGGACGCCCCCGAGCCCGCCTTCTTCGTGGCGCGGCGCTTGGGGCGGGCGCCGGCGGCGAGGCCCGTACGGGCCAGGCTCATACCGAGGCTGGAGGGCAGCGAGACCTCCAGGCGCTTGCCGCCCACCTCGACGACGACCGTCTCGCGGCCGGGCTCGTCCTCGGTGTCCCCGTCACCGGGGATGGTGAAGGCGGGGATGGTGTTGACGAACTCGGTCTCGATCCAGCGGGTGTGGATCGTGAACGGGTCCGAGGTGAACGCCGGGTCGGTGACGACGGCGCGGTGGAAGGGGATGGCCGTGGCCATGCCCTCGACCTGGAACTCGCCCAGCGCACGCGCGGCACGCTGAAGGGCCTGCTCGCGGGTGGCGCCGGTGATGATCAGCTTGGCGAGCAGGGAGTCCCAGGCGGGGCCGATGACCGAGCCCGTCTCCACGCCCGCGTCCAGGCGCACGCCGGGGCCGGTCGGGGGCCGGAAGAGGGTGACGGTGCCGGGTGCGGGAAGGAAGCCGCGGCCGGGGTCCTCGCCGTTGATGCGGAACTCGATCGAGTGGCCGCGGACCGGCGGGTCGTCGTAGCCCAGCTCCTCGCCGTCGGCGATGCGGAACATCTCCCGTACGAGGTCGATGCCGGTGACTTCCTCGGTGACCGGGTGCTCCACCTGGAGGCGGGTGTTGACCTCGAGGAAGGAGATCGTGCCGTCGGTGCCGACGAGGAATTCGACGGTGCCGGCGCCGACGTAGCCGGCCTCCTTCAGGATCGCCTTCGACGCCGCGTACAACTCCTCGTTCTGCGCCGGGGAGAGAAACGGCGCCGGGGCTTCCTCGACGAGCTTCTGGTGGCGGCGCTGGAGCGAGCAGTCGCGGGTGGAGACGACGACCACGTTGCCGTGGGTGTCGGCCAGGCACTGGGTCTCCACGTGCCGGGGCTGGTCGAGGTAGCGCTCGACGAAGCACTCACCGCGCCCGAACGCCGCCACGGCCTCGCGGACGGCGGAGTCGTACAGCTCGGGGACCTCCTCCAGGGTGCGGGCGACCTTCAGACCGCGTCCGCCGCCGCCGAAGGCGGCCTTGATCGCGATCGGCAGGCCGTGCTCCTTGGCGAACGCCACGACCTCGTCGGCGCCGGAGACGGGGTCGGGGGTGCCCGCGACGAGCGGGGCGCCCGCGCGCTGGGCGATGTGCCGGGCGGCGACCTTGTCACCGAGATCGCGGATCGCCTGCGGCGGCGGACCGATCCAGGTCAGACCCGCGTCGAGCACCGCCTGGGCGAACTCCGCGTTCTCCGACAGGAATCCGTAGCCGGGGTGGATCGCGTCCGCGTCGGAGTCCTTCGCGGCCTGGAGGACCTTGGCCACATCCAGATAGCTGGCGGCGGGGGTGTCACCACCCAGCGCGAACGCCTCGTCGGCGGCCCGCACATGCGACGCGTCCCGGTCCGGTTCCGCGTACACAGCCACCGAGCCGATCCCGGCATCCCGGCACGCACGAGCAACACGGACAGCGATTTCGCCACGATTGGCGATGAGCACCTTGCGCACGATGGCTCCCTCCTGGAAACAAGCTGAGTTTAGGGACTGCCGACACGACCGATCGACCCGTCCCCAGTGGTGAGCTTGCCCACACGCGGTGTGATCCGAGGCCCGCTCAAGTCGCGAAATCCCTTGTGACGCAAGGGTACGCCGGGACTCTTCACCGCACAGTAATCGCCGTAAGTGGTCGAGGTCTCTGTCAGGGCGCACCGGCGCGTCTCACGATTCTTTGTTGATTTCCTACTAACGCCTACCGGATTCTTTGCCTCTGCCCGGGCCCTTGTCCGGGGGTTTACCGATGAGTAGCCTTCCCGATGCCGTACGTACTTGGGGTAACAGGGGAAGAGGTGGGTGCCGTGGTGCGCAGACCGGTGGCATGGATGGCGGCGATCGTGCTGCTCGCGGAGGCCGTCGGCTTCGTTTTCGTCAACGGTCTGATGGCGACCGTCGTCGACAACCAGCAGATGTCACTCGCCGGACTCGACCCGGACGCCATGTCCACCGGGACCTGGGCGGCGGGCTTCGCCCTCGGCCTCTACCTGGTCGCCTGCGCGGCACTGCTGGTGCGCGCGGCGATCACGGACCGGGGGTTCGGCCGGGTCGCGCGGCCCGTCCTGGTCAGCTGCGCGATCCTGCACGGGCTGCTGGGCGCGCTGGCGGTCGGCCTGGTGGGCTGGACGGCGTTCCTGTTCATGATGGTCGTGCTGGGGCTGATCGTGCTGACGCTGGTCGCGTACGGCGAACGGGAGGCGCGAACCACCGCCGAGGCCGGGTCGCCGCCGCCGGTCGGGACGGGGCCCTCCGCCGCCTGAGCGGCGACGCGTTCACGTGATCACAGGTTCACGTGATCGCAGGTTCACACGTTCACGCGTTCACGCGTTCATGCCCAGAGGTCGGTGATCGCGACGCCGTGCTCGGCCAGCAGGGCGCGCAGCAGCGGCAGCGACAGCCCGAGCACATTCCCGTGGTTGCCGTCGATCGCGTCGACGAACGGCGCCCCGAAACCGTCCAGCGTGAACGCCCCCGCCACGGACAGGGGTTCACCCGTCGCCACGTACGCCGCGATCTCCGCGTCCGTCGGCTCACCGAAACGGACCACGGTCGAGCCGGTCTGGGACACGCTGCGCCCCGTAACCGTGTCGATCACGCAGTGCCCGGTCTGGAGCACCCCCGACCGGCCGCGCATCTCCTTCCAGCGCGCGGTCGCCGTCTCGGCGTCGACGGGCTTGCCGTACGCCTCGCCGTCCAGCTCCAGCACCGAGTCGCAGCCGACGACCAGCGACCCGGCGGCCTCCGGGCGGGCGGCCACGGCGGCGGCCTTGGCCTCGGCCAGCACCCGCGCCAGGGCGGCGGGTGTGGCGGCGGACAGGGCGTCCTCGTCGACCCCGCTGACGATCACTTCGGGCGCGAGGCCGGCCTGCCTGAGCAGTCCGAGGCGGGCGGGCGATGCGGAGGCGAGGACGAGGCGGCGCGGAGCGGTCATGACGAGAAGGGTAGCCACGCCGGACGGGCCTAGGCCGTGTCTGACAAATCCCGCCTGGCTCACGACGCCTGGCACGCACGCTCGCCGCGTTG
>NZ_JARJHW010000176.1:0-15907 GCF_040560175.1 Streptomyces panacea | reverse complement strand
GATCAGTTCGGGCGCCAGCAGCACGCGCTCGGGTGCGGCGTCCGGGTCCTTGATGCGGTCCATGAGGATCCGGGTGCAGGCCCGCCCGACCTCGTCCAGCGGCTGGCGGACGCTGCTGAGGCTGGGCGAGAGGAGACCGGCGGCGGGCGAGTCGTCGAAGCCGACGACCGCCACGTCACGCCCCGGGCTCAGCCCCGCGTCCCGCAGCGCGCGGTAGCAGCCGAGCGCGAGGGTGTCGCTGGCCGCCACCACGGCGGTGGCGCGGCCCACCAGGCGGGCGACCGCGCTACGGGCGGCGTCCACGTCGTCCAGCGACGACACCCGCAGGTCACGGACGGGCAGGTCGTGCCGGCGCATGGCCTCGCGCCAGCCGCCGGCCCGGTCGTCACCGACACCCGAGCCGCGCGGCCAGCCCAGGAACGCGATCTTCCGGTGCCCGGCCGCCACCAGGTGGTCGACGGCGGCGGCGGTGCCGTGCGCACCGTCGACGTCCACCCAGTCGCCGGTGTCCTTCGCCGACCACCGGCCGAACGCGACGAACGGGACCGCGTTCTTGTGCAGCCAGCCAGGGCGCTTGTCGCCCCGGTAGGTGTTGCTGAGGACGAACCCGTCGACCGAGTGCTCCCGCAGCAGTTCGTCGTAGCGTTCGGCCTCGTCGTCGGTGCCGAGGGGCGCGGCGAAGAGCAGTATCCGGTAGCCGGCCTGGTCCGCCGAGTCCGACAGCGCGTGCAGGAAGTGGTCGGAGACGGGCGTCGACAGGCCGGGGGGCGTGGGCTGGACGCCGTAACCGATCAGCCTGCTGGAGCGGGTGCGCAGTGAGCGGGCGGCCTGGTGGGGCCGGTAGTCCAGCTCGTCGAGTGCCTCGCGTACCCGCTTCAGGGTGGGCGGCGCGAGGAGCTCTGGTGAGTTGAGCGCGTTGGAGACCGTCTGTGTGGACACCCCGGCCCGTTGCGCCACGAGAGCCAGGGTCACCGGCCCCGACTTGCGCCCGCCTGCCGACGTCGTACGTGCCACCAACGGCCTCCGATCCACGCACGGCGGCCGCTCGAAATGCGGCGCCGCATCTGCAATGGATCGATAAAACTCTTTCCCATGGCAGGTTGGCAAGGGTTAAGGTGAATTTTGATCGATCCAAATCACGAGAGGCGCCACACAGTGAACACGGTCGTCCAGGGAAACCCCGCCGCTCACCAGCCGCCCGCGGACGTCGTCACCGAGGGCCTTCAGCCCTTTCTGCACGACGTCTGCACCACGCTCTACGCGCCCAGCCTGGTGCTGTCGCGGCCGGCCGGTGACATCGACGGCGGCGCCGACGGGTTCTTCCACGGCGATCGCAGGCTGCTCTCAAGACTGTCGGTCCGGGTCGAGGGCGTGCCCGTCCTCCCCGTGAGCCACACCCTCAGCTCCGCGGACCGGACGGCCTTCCGCGCCGTGCTGCGCGGCGTCGGCGAGCACACCGCCGACCCGGCCGTCACGCTGCACCGCGTGCGCTCGCTCGAACCGGGCGTGCTGCGTGAGGAGTTGGAGATCGCGAACGCGGGCGTGAAGGACATACGGGTGGAGGTCGTCGTCAGCGCGGGCACCGACCTGGCGAGCATGCACGACGTCAAGTCGGGCCACCCGGTCCCCGCG
Source organism: Streptomyces panacea (assembly GCF_040560175.1). NCBI lineage: Bacteria > Bacillati > Actinomycetota > Actinomycetes > Kitasatosporales > Streptomycetaceae > Streptomyces > Streptomyces panacea. The sequence continues at coordinate 14,275 of NZ_JARJHW010000176.1, read as the reverse complement.
CTGCCCGCCGAGGCCGAGGACGGCGCGCTCCGCTGGCGCAGGGACGAGGTCGGTGTGCGGCTGAGCGCCTCGGCCGGTTCCCCCCGGATCGACGCCGGCGCGGGCGAGTTGCGGTTCGAGGTGGCGCTCGCGCCGCGTACGTCGTGGCGTACGACCCTGGAGTGCACCGTCACCGACGACGAGCCGCAGCGCTTCCCGGCGGTGGCGCGCGACGCGGTGCCGTGGTCGAAGACCGGGCTGCGCAGCGCCGATCAGCGCATGGACCAGCTGTTCGCCCGGTCGATCGGTGACCTGGAGCGGCTGCTGCTGTCCGATCCCGAGCACCCCGAGGACCAGTTCCTGGCCGCCGGGTCGCCCTGGTTCCTCACTCTGTTCGGCCGGGACTCGCTGTGGGCGGCGCGCATGCTGCTGCCGCTCGGCAGCGACCTGGCGGCGGGCACCCTCCGCACTCTCGCCCGCCGCCAGGGCACCACCGTCGACGAGCGCACCGACGAGCAGCCCGGCAAGATCCTGCACGAAGTACGCCGCGAGGCGCGGAAGCTCAACGAGGGCGCGTCCCTGCCGCCGGTCTACTACGGCACGGTCGACGCCACCCCGCTGTGGGTGATCCTGCTCCACGACGCGTGGCGCTGGGGCATGGACCCCGAGCAGGTGCGTGACCTGCTGCCGCACGCCGAGGCCGCCCTGGAGTGGCTGGCGACGTACGGCGACGCGGACGGCGACGGCCTGCTCGAATACGTCAACGCCTCGGGGCTCGGGCTCTCCAACCAGGGCTGGAAGGACTCCGGCGACGCCATCCGCTGGCGTGACGGCACGCACGCGGAGGCCCCGATCGCGCTGTGCGAGGTCCAGGCGTACGGGTACGAGGCGGCCATGGGCGGCGCCGCGCTGCTGCGCGCGTTCGGGCGGCCCGGCGCGGAGCGCTGGGAGGAGTGGGCGGAGCGGCTCAAGCGCCGGTTCCGGGAGACCTTCTGGGTCGAGGACGAGACGGGCCGCTATCCGGCCGTGGCGCTGGACGCCGCCAAGCGCCCGGTGGACTCGGTCACTTCGGGCTTCGGGCATCTGCTGGGCACGGGCCTGCTCGACGAGGAGGAGAGCGCGCTGCTCGCGGCCCGGCTGGCCGGACCCGAGCTGAACTCGGGCTTCGGACTGCGTACGTTGAGCACGGATTCGACCGGTTTCAACCCGTTCGGGTATCACATCGGTTCGATCTGGCCGCACGACACCGCCATCGCCGTGCACGGTCTGGTCCGGGCGGGCTTCCCGGCGGAGGCCGCGTCGCTGGCCGAGGGTCTGATCGCCGCGTCGCCGGCGTTCGAGGGCCGGCTGCCTGAGCTGTTCGCCGGTCACGGCTCGGCCGTCGACAGTGTGCCCGCCCCGTATCCGGCGTCGTGCCGCCCGCAGGCGTGGTCGGCGGCGTCCGCCGTCACCCTGCTCACGGCCGTGCTCGGTCTGGAGGCCGACGTGCCGGAAGGCACGCTGCGTTTCTCGCCGCGTGCCGGCGAGGGCGTCGGCCCGCTGCACCTGACCGGTCTGCGGGTCGCGGGCGCGCCCCTGGAGGTACGGCTCGACGCGACGGGTCAGGTGCGGGTGACCGCCCCCGACACGCTCACCGTGCACGGCGCCGACCGCGCCTGAACCACCCCGTCGTACCTGTCGCCGCGAGAGGGAACCGCTGCCGTGCCGCTGATGGACCTGCCCCTGGAGGAGCTGCGCGGCTACCTCCCCGACCGGGAGGAGCCGTCGGACTTCGACGCCTTCTGGGCGGACACCCTCAACGAGGCACGGAGCCACGACCGCCCACCGGGGTTCACGCCGTACGACGCCTGTCTGACCGAGGTGGACGTGTACGACGTGAGCTTCCCGGGCTTCGGCGGTGACCCGGTGGCGGGCTGGCTGCTGGTGCCCGCCTCCGCGACCGGGCCGCTGCCGTGTGTGGTGGGCTTCCTCGGGTACGGCGGCGGGCGCGGCTTCCCTTACGAGTGGCTGACCTGGCCCTCGGCCGGATACGCGCATCTGCTGATGGACACGCGCGGCCAGGGCGGCTCGCTCCAGCCGGGCGCGACGGGCGACCCGCACGGCAGCGGGGGCGCGTCGTCGCCGGGCATGGTCACCCGGGGCATCGAGGACCCGGCGGACTACTACTACCGCCGGGTCTTCACCGACGCGGTCCGGGCGGTGGACGCCGCCCGGACCCATCCGTCGGTCGACCCGGCCCGCATCGTGATCGCCGGCGGCAGCCAGGGCGGTGGCATCGCCCTGGCCGCGTCGGCGCTGAGCGACGGTGTGAGCGCCGCCCTGGTCAACCAGCCGTCGCTGTGCCACTACCGGCGCGCGCTCCAGGTGGTGGAGGGCAACGCGTACCGCGAGATCTGGACGTATCTGCGGACCCACCGGGATTCGGCGGAGCGGGTGTTCAGGACGCTGTCGTACTTCGACGGGGTCAACTTCGCGGCCCGCGCGAGCGCTCCGGCGCTGTTCTCGGCGGCGCTGATGGACGACATCTGCCCGCCGTCCACGGTGTTCGCGGCGTACAACCACTGGGCGGGACCGAAGGACATCCGGGTCTGGCCGTGGAACCGTCACGAGGGCGGCGGCTACTTCCAGGATCTGGAGCAGCTGCGCTTCCTGCGGGCGCTGCCGGGGCTCGGCGAACGCTGACGCGGTACGGCGGGCCGGGCCGGGCCGGGCCGTCGAGCTTATTCGGCCGCGCCGGAAAATCGCGGGCGTCCCGGGCGCCCGCTGCCCTACGGTCTGGGCCATGGACGATGAGGACGGTTACTTCGGCGAGCGCGTCGCGGCCACGTACGACAACCCGTCGGCGCGGGAGTTCCAGCCGGGCACCCTGGCCCCGATGGCCGATCTGCTGGCGGATCTCGCCGGCGGGGGCCGGGCCCTCGAACTCGGCATCGGTACGGGGCGGGTCGCGCTCCCCCTGGCGGAGCGCGGCGTGCCGGTCCACGGCATCGATCTGTCGCGGGCGATGGTGGCCCGCATGCGTGACAAGCCGGGCGGCGACGCGATCGGCGTGACGATCGGTGACTTCGCGACGACGAAGGTGGACGGGACGTTCTCCGTCGCGTACCTGGTCTTCAACACGATCATGAATCTGACGACGCAGGCGGCCCAGGTGGCCTGCTTCCGCAACGTCGCCGACCATCTCGCGCCCGGCGGCTGCTTCGTCATCGAGACGATGGTGCCCGAGCTGCGGAAGCTCCCGGCCGGTCAGGACCTCGTGCCGTTCCATGTGAGCCCCACACGCTGGTCGTTCGACATCTACGACGTGGCGACGCAGGAGATGAGCTCCAACTACGTGGAGGTCGTGGACGGGCGCGGCTCGTACTGGTCGGTGCCGTTCCGGTACGTCTGGCCGGCGGAACTGGACCTGATGGCACAGCTCGCGGGGATGCGGCTGCGCGACAGGTGGGAGGGCTGGCGGCGCGAGCCGTTCACGGGCGAGAGCGCCAGTCATGTCTCGGTCTGGGAGAAGCCGGCCCACTGACCACCGGGGCGGGCTGCCGAGGGTTGCCCGGGACGGTCATCTCCCCTTCCAGCAGGTGCAGTTGAATGTACGGAGGGTGTACGGGAGCACTCGTCGTCACCGGTAACGTATAGATGATCTTGCAGCCGGGCAGGGTCGGAACCGGTACGGGGAGGCGCTTGTGCGGACGGTGGCCGAGGACGAGGTCCATGACGAGTTCTTCCCGCTCGTCCCCACCCCGCAGGACGGCAGCCGCTGGTCGGCGCCCGCCGATCTGGAGCAGCATCTGTACAAGCTGTCCCGGTCCGGGAACGCGTACGCCTATCTGAGGGCGCTCGCCATCGAGGGCGTGTACTACCCGGTGAGGCTCGACGAGGCGCAGGCGGCCGACGAGGGCTCGTACCCGATGCTGACCACCGGGACACCCGACGGCCGCACGGTGGCGCAGGTCTACACGGCGGGCCTGCTGCCACGACCGCACCCGCATCTCGTCTACGAGTACGCGACGTTGGGCGCCCTGGCGCAGATACTCCCCGACGGCGTCGACATCCTCGCGATCAACCCGGCGACGCCCTGCGAGCGTTACTTCCCCGCGGACGACGACGAGCGTGACGTATGGCTGGAGCTGCATCACGAGCTGTTCTCCTCGGACGAGTTGATGAACCGTCTGGTGACGCGGCGCACCGGTGCGCTCCCCACGGGCCCGCTGCTGCACGGCCTGGCCGTCGGCGCGCACCTGTGCTTCACCAACGGCGACGCGTGGAACACCGCCCACTGGCACGGCATGGGCTACCGGGGCGAGCGGGAGCGTGTCGCGGACTCGTGGAGTGTCCATGACCGTGCGGACTGGCTCGCGATGGAGGAGCGGCTGCTCGCCCGCGAAGTCAGCCCGTGGTACTGGGACTTCGTACTGGGAGCGCGTACGGCGCTGATCGCCGCGCAGGGCCCGCGCGTCGACGCCGAACGGTGGCGCGACTGCGTGGAGGCCACGCTGCGCGACCAGGCCGTCCTCCGGGCCGGAGCATCTGCCGAGGACGCCGAGTTCGAGGAGTTCGTGGTCCATCTGCGGTCGCTGGTGGGCAAGTTGCTGCGCTACGAGTCCCGTTTCCGCGCCGACGGACTCCTGCCGCCCGACGGTGTCGTGCGGTCGGTCGCCGCGTGGGACATCGGCCGCGGCTCGAAGATGGCCCGCTGGGGCCTGGGCGCCCGGTACGCCACCGAGGCGGAGACGCGTGCCGCACTGGAGCGCGCGTCAGGGACCGCGCGGGCGGCGTACGGCTCGTGGGAGGAGTTCTCCGCCGGTTATGTACTGGGGCGGTGTCTTCACTTCGACGAGGAGGAGTTCGGCCCCTGGTACACGACGGTGCTCGACGCCCATCGGGCGCTGGCGACGGCTCCGGACAGCCCGTGGCGAACGGTGCCGTTTGGCGCGGAATGACTGGCGGTTGACTGCGGGACGCTCCAAATGGCCGCTGATTGCCTAAACTTGACGGTGTGTCAGTTCGCGGTCCGAATGCGTCCTGTTCGCTCGTGAGGTGCCGGTCGTCGGGGGCAGCCCGGCAGCGGCCGGTACGATGCCCCTCCCCGAGGTGGCATCCGCGATGAATCGTTCGTAATATCGAACGCATCAGCGCCGCGCACCGCCTACTGAAACGAACAGACCCGACGGTCGAAGGAGATCGCCCGATGTCCCCCAGCAGCCCGGTCCGAAGCACTCTGGCCGCCAATCTCCGCCGGGAGCGGAGCCGTCGCGGCCTGTCGCTGTCCGAGCTGTCCCGGCTGTCCAAGATCGGCAAGGCGACCTTGTCGCAGCTGGAGTCGGCCACCGGGAATCCGACCATCGAGACGGTCTTCAGCCTCTCCCGCGCCCTGGGGGTGCCCATCTCCGATCTGCTGGACACCGGCCACGCGGAGGCGGTGACCGTGGTGCGGGCGGCCGAGGTGGACGTGCTGAGCGGCGAGGGCGTGGACCTGCGTCCGCTCCGCCGGATCGAGGCGGGCGGGGTCATCATGGAGCTGTACGACCAGCAGGTGCGCGCCGATGCTCAGCAGCCGTCGCTCGGGCACGCCGGCACCGAGCACACGGTGGTGCAGAGCGGCACGCTCCGCGTCGAGGTGGACGGCCACCAGGTGGAACTGGGACCCGGCGACTACGTGTCGTTCGACGCCTCGCTGCCGCACCGCTACGCGGCGGACGACGGGCCGGTGCGCTCGGTACTGCTGCTGCACTACCGGTCGGGGAGCGGCGCCCCGCAGGAGGCACCGGGCACGCCCCACTAGCGGTGGCACCGCGGGGCCCGCGCGAGCACCGTTGACACCCCCGGGGCGTCGCCATAGCCTCGACATCGTTCGTCATACAGAACGAGGAGGTCCGGTGAACCGAACACGAGTCGTCATCATCGGCGCCGGAATCATCGGCGCCGCCTGCGCCCGCGAACTCGCCGTCGCCGGTTTCGACGTACTCGTACTGGACCGAGCCGGAGCCGCCGCCGCGACCACCTCGCACGGCGAGGGGAACATCCTGGTCTCCGACAAGGGCCCCGGTCCGGAGCTGGAACTCGCCCAGCTGTCCCGGCGGTTGTGGCCCGAGGTGCTGGCCGCCCTCGCCGGGCCGACCCCCTCGTCGGACGCGGCGGACGGCACGGACGCGGTCGAGTGGGACCCCAAGGGCGGCATCGTGGTGGCCACCACCGCCGAAGGCGCCGAGGCACTACTGCCGTTCGCGGCGGCCCAGCGCACGGCCGGGGTGCGGGCCGAGGTCATGGACTCCGACGCCCTGACGGCGGCGGAGCCCTTCCTCACCGAACGACGCACCGCCGCCGTGCACTACCCGGACGACGCGCAGGTGCAGCCGGCCGGCGCGGCCACCGCCCTGCTCACCGACGCGCTCCGCGCCGGGGCTCGCCTGCGTACCGGCCGCGAGGTGCTCGGCGCCGTGGTGCGCGGCGGACGGCTGACGGCGGTGCGTACGGCGGACGGGCAGGTGGCCGCCGACGTGTTCGTCAACGCCGCCGGACCGTGGTCCGGCGAGGTCGCCCGGCGGCTCGGTGTTCCGCTGGACATCCGCCCGCGTCGCGGTGAGGTCCTGGTGACCGCTCCCCTGCCACCGACGGTCTTCCACAAGGTGTACGACGCCGACTACGTGGGCGCGGTGGGCAGCGGCGCGGGCGATCTTCAGACGTCGGGCGTCGTGGAGTCCACCCGGGCGGGCAGCGTCCTGCTGGGGTCGTCCCGGCGGCGTGTCGGCTTCGACGACCGGCTGCGTCCGGAGGTGCTCTCGGCGATTGCGGCCAAGGCGCTCAGACTCTTCCCGTCGCTGGCGGGCGTTCATGTGATGCGGGCCTACGGGGGCTTCCGCCCGTACGTCCCCGATCATCTGCCGGTCATCGGCGCCGACCCGCGACTGGCCGGTCTCTGGCACGCGACCGGTCACGAGGGGGCGGGGATCGGTCTGTCCGTCGGTACCGCGCGACTGGTGCTCCAACTACTGACGAGCAGTCAGACGGCCATCGACGCACACCCGTTCAGGGTGGACCGGCCGGCGGTGCTCGGCACCGAACCGCCCGCCGCGACCGAGGAGGAGTCATGAGCCCACGTCTCGTACCCGCCGGGTCCGACCCGGCCGGACGCCGCGACCGGCCGCTCACCATCACGGTGGACGGTGAACCGCTCACCGGCATCGCGGGCCAGAGCCTGGCCGGGGTGCTGCTGGCCGCCGACCGGTCGGCCTGGCGCCAGGCACCCTCGGGAGCGCCACGAGGTGTGTTCTGCGGTATCGGTGTCTGCTTCGACTGCCTGGTGACGGTGAACGACGAGCGCGACGTACGGGCATGCCGCCGCCGTGCCCGGGACGGTGACACGGTGACCACGCAGTCACGGGCCACCGGCGAGCGGGACGACGGGCGGCGGTCACGGTGACGGGGCCAGTGACGGAATCGGCGCGTAGCTCGGTGACGGGTCGTCATGTCGTGGTCGTGGGTGCCGGACCCGCCGGTCTCGCCGCCGCCGACGCGGCCCTGGCGGCGGGCGCGGAAGTGACGTTGATCGACACGGCCGAACAGCCCGGTGGCCAGTACCACCGCATGCTGCCCGAGGCGTACGAGGCCGCCGACCCCGGCGCCCTTCAGCACGGTTACGGCTCCTTCGACCGGCGCCGCCGCCGGGTGCTCGGGCACCCGCGCTGTTCCTGGTGGGCGGAGAGTGCCGTATGGGCCCTGGAGCGCCGCGACCCCGACGCCGACGGGCCACCGCTGGTGCATGTCCTGAGCGGTACGCCCCGGCGCCGCCATGTGCTGGAGCCCGACGCCCTGGTGCTCGCGGCGGGCGCCCACGACCGGGTGCTTCCCTTCCCCGGCTGGGACCTGCCCGGTGTCTACACGGCGGGCGCGGCCCAGGCGCTGGCCAAGGGGGAACGCGTGGTGGTCGGTGACCGGGTGGTGGTCGCGGGCACGGGGCCGTTCCTCCTGCCGGTGGCGACATCACTGCTGGAAGCCGGATCGCGGGTGCTCGCGGTCCTGGAGGCGGGCCGGCCGGGGGCCCTGGCACGTGGCTGGCTGGGTCGCCCGTGGGAACTCGCGGCGCAGCTCGGCAAGTCCGGTGAACTCCTCTCGTACACAGCGGCGTTGGGGCGACACCGGGTCCCGTACCAGTGGGGCAGAGCGGTCGTCGAGGCGCGTGGCGACGGCCGGGTGGAGGAGATCGTCAGTGCCCGGGTCCGGGCGGACTGGTCGGTGGTGCCCGGCAGCGAACGGGTCACCGCCGTGGACGCCGTGTGTCTCGGTCACGGGTTCACCCCGCAGCTGGAGCTGCCGGTCGCGGCCGGGTGCGCGCTGCGGCCGGCGCCGGGCGGGGCGGCCGGATCGCCCGCGGAGGCTTTCGTGGCCGTGGACGACGACCAGCGTACGAGCCGGCCCGGCGTGTACGCGGCGGGCGAGATCACCGGTATCGCCGGCGCCCCCGCCGCTCGTGCCGAGGGCGCCGTGGCCGGCTGGATCGCGGCGGGCGGCGACCCGGGCTCGCGCGCGCTGGTCACCCCGCGCCGGAACCGCGACCGGGGCAGGGCGTTCGCCGCCCGGCTGGCGCTCGCCCATCCCATCGGCCGGGGCTGGCCCGGCTGGCTGCGTCCCGACACCGTGATCTGCCGCTGCGAGGAGACGACGTACGCGGCGGTGTGCCGATCGGCCGCCGATCCCACCGGCACGGAGCCGCGGGTGGCGAAGTTGGCGACGCGGGCCGGCCTGGGGCCGTGCCAGGCCCGCATGTGCGGACCGACGGTCGCCGAGTTGCGCCATCAAGGCGGCGCCGACCGGGCGTCGGAGGCCGACGGCACGGATGCTGCGCCGTCGGACGCCGACCGCCTGTGGCCCGTCGGCCCCCACCACCGGCCGGTCGCCGAGCCGATCAGGCTCGGCGAGCTGGCCCGCCCGCCCGAGCCACCGACCACGCCCGGCCGATCCGAGACACCCGGCCGATCCGAGACACCCGGCCGATCCGAGACACCCGGCCGATCCGAGACACCCGGCCGATCCGAGACACCCGGCCGGTCCGAGACACCCGGCCGGTCCGATTCGTCCAAGCCGCCCGAGCAGTCCTGACACCCCGACTCCCCTGTGGAGGAGAGCACTTCATGAACCGTCACCCCAACCCCCTGACCGGGGTCGTCGTCGCGACCGCGCTGCCGTACCGGCAGGACCCCGCCGCCCCGGCCGGCCTGGCCGTCGACTACGACGCGTACGCGGACCACTGCCGCTGGCTCGTCGACAACGGCTGCGACGGGGTCGGCCCCAACGGATCGCTCGGCGAGTACTCGTCGCTGACCGACGAGGAACGCCGCACCGTCGCCCGTACGGCCATCGAGGCGGTACGCGGCCGGGGCAAGGTCGTCGTCGGCGTGCACGGGCCGGGCTCGCACCAGGCCGTGCGCTGGGCGGAGGCCGCTGCGGAGGACGGCGCCGACGGGGTGCTCTGTCTGCCCCCGACGATGTACCGGGCGAACCCGGGGGAGGTCGTGGCGCACTTCGAGGCCGTGGCCGCCGTCGGGCTGCCGGTCATGGTCTACAACAACCCCGTGGACACGAAGGTGGACCTGACGCCCGAACTCCTCGCGGAGATCGCCCAGATCGACAACGTGCTCGCCGTGAAGGAATTCTCCGGCGACGTGCGTCGCGTGCTGGAGATCAAGGAGCGGGCCCCCGGTATCGAGGTGATCAGCGGCGCCGACGACGTGGCGCTGGAGAGTCTGCTGATGGGGGCCACCGGATGGTTCGCCGGCTTCCCCAACGTCTTCCCCGCCGAGTCCGCCCGGCTGTTCCGGCTCGCCACGGCGGGGCGGCTTGAGGAGGCCCGTGCCCTCTACCGGCCGCTGGTCGCGGCGTTCCGGTGGGACTCGCGTACCGAGTTCGTCCAGGCGATCAAGCTCGGTATGGAGATGGTCGGCCGCTACGGCGGCCCCTGCCGCCCGCCGCGCGGCCCCCTGATCCCGGCGCACCGGGAGCTGATCACCGCCGAGATGCGGCAGGCGATCGACTTCCTCGCCACGGAAGCCGGGGAGCGCGTCTGATGCGCAGCGTGCGGACGATCAGCGCGGTCGACTCCCACACGGAGGGCATGCCGACGCGCGTGGTCACCGGCGGCGTGGCGCCCGTCCCCGGCGCCACGATGGCCGAGCGCCGCCGCTATGCCATGGAGCATCTGGACCCGCTGCGCCGTTTCCTGGTGGACGAGCCTCGCGGCCATCCGGCGATGAGCGGTGCGATCCTCCAGCCGCCGACCCGTCAGGACGCGGACTGGGGCGTGCTGTACATCGAGGTCAGCGGCTTCCTGCCGATGTGCGGGCACGGGACGATCGGGGTGGCGACCGTCCTGGTGGAGACCGGGATGGTCCCGGTCACCGAGCCCGAGACCGTGGTGCGCCTCGACACCCCGGCCGGCCTGGTGGAGGCGCGCGTGACGGTTCGCGACGGTGTGGCCGAGAAGGTCACGCTGCGCAATGTCGACGCGTTCGCGCTGGAACTCGACGCGAAGGTGTCGGTACCGGGGCTGGGCGAGGTCCGGTACGACATGGCGTACGGGGGCAACTTCTACGCCGTCGTCGATCTGGCGTCCCTCGGGTTGCCCTTCGACCGGGCGCGCAAGGACGACATCCTCGCGGCCGGTCTCGCGATCTCGGCGGCCATCGACACGCACAACCCTCCGGTGCATCCGGCCGACCCGATGATCCGCGGCTGCAAGCACGTGCAGTTCCTCGCACCCGGCTCGGACGCCCGGCACTCCCGTAACGCCATGGCCATCCAGCCGGGTTGGTTCGACCGGTCCCCCTGCGGCACCGGTACGTGCGCCCGGATGGCGCAGCTCCACGCGCGGGGGGAGCTGGCGCTGGACACGGAGTTCGTCAACGAGTCGTTCATCGGCACGCGGTTCACCGGGCGGCTGGTGGGCACCAGCGAGGTCGCGGGAGTCCCGGCCGTGGTGCCGGAGTTCTCGGGCCGCGCGTGGATCACCGGTACGGCCAACTACCTGCTGGATCCGAGGGATCCGTTCCCGGACGGCTTCGTCCTCTGAGACGTGTCCGCCGCCGGTTCGCCGGACGGGTTCGGCAGGCCCGAACCCGTCCGGCGCTGTCGGCCGACCACCTCGGGCCCGGTGTCAGGTCCCGCAGACCGCCACGGTCCGCATGAATCCCCCGAGGTTCTCGTCGTCCGTTCCGACGAGGGCCTCGCCGGAACCGGGCAGACACTCCAGCCCCTCGATCTTGTATCCGGGGAACGTCCCCAGCACGGACGGGGCCGCCGCGAGTGCGACCCGTACCCTTCCGGCCGCCGACACGCTCACCCGGCCCACGTCACTCAGCGCGGAGTCGAACGGGCCGTCGTCACCGGCGTCCGCCGCCGAACTCGCGATGATCCGGCCGGAGTCGGTCACCGAGATGTCGGAGATGTGGCGCACCGCGTCGCCGGTGGGATACGTCGCCCGATAGGCCCGGCGTGTCACGCCGCCGAACTGCGTCTGCCCCCACGGGGCGAACGAGAGCGGCGCCGCGTACAGCGTGGCGGGACGGTCCGCCCCCGCTCCCCGGTCCGCCCACAGGGCGGCGAGCTTCCCGTTCTGGGCCACGAGCGCGAAGCTCTCGAAGTCGTCGCCCTCGCCGATCGCGGGCAGCGGCGTGTAGTCGAGGACCGTCGCGGTGGAGTCGGTGACCTTCAGCCGGTAGACGATGCCGCGCGCGGCGAGTGCCAGATACTCCCCGGGCGTCCCAGGGACGGCCTCGATCGCTTCCAGGTCGACGGGTTCCGCCCCCGCCCAGGTGAGCGGGGAGACACTGTCGGAGCCCTCCCGGTGGGTGACGCGGGACAGCCGCGGCTGCCCGTCGCGCTTGTTGTCGTGCACGATCAGGGCGTGCACCCCGGCGCCGTCCCCGGTCCGGCCTTCGTACGCGACACCGCTGACACCGCTGCGGGAGTCGCCGCCCACCTTCCGCCATTCCTCGGCCGCACCGGCCGGGGCGGCGCCGAGCACCGTCAGCAGCGCGGTCGCCGCCGTGAGCCAGGCCGTGCGCCGCAACATCGGGAGTTTCACTGGGATCGCTCGCCTTCCCTCGCCGAACGGCGCGTGGTCACACGCCGGGCGTCAGGTTAATGATCATGGCGAGCTGGGCCCAACCACCCTTGGGCCATTCGGACGTCGATGTCGGCCCTGGTCCGCGTGCCGGCCGCGCTCGTCGAGGTAGTCACCGGTCTCGGCGGACGCGCGGAGCATGGCGAGGGCGCGGGTGTGGAGACGGTGGCGACGCCCGGCGATCGCGGACGCGGCGGAGGCGGGAGAGGTGACATCGCGCAGTTCACCCAGGAGCGGCGCGATCTGGGCGAGCCCGTATCCACCGCGGCGCAGCTGGTGGACGATGTTGGCGTCTCGTACGTCGCCGGGCGCGTACGTCCGGTACCCGGTGGCGGGATCCCGGTCCGGCTGGAGCAGGCCGGCCCGTTCCCACCGGCGCAGCGTGGCCGGGCGCAGGCCGAGCCGGTGGGCCAGGGCGCCGATCGTGTGGGTGCGCTGCGAGGGCCGCTCGCCGGGGGTGTGGGTCAGCTCCGTCAGCGCCCGCTCGACCGTGTCGAGGGTGTGCCGGTCCCTGAGCAGTTCGGCGTGGCCGCGGTCGATGACGGTGAGTGCCTCTTCGGTCCGGCCGGTGTTGAGCAGTGTCATGACCGAGCGCGCCGCGGCGTGGCCGTGGGCCGGGATCAGGGCGAGAAAGGTCCGCAGGGCGGCGACGTGCACGCTCGTGTAATCGCGATAGCCCGAGGGGGTGCGCTCGGCGGCGGGCAGGATGCCGGCCGCTTCGTAATTACGGACGGCCTGGCCGGACAGCCCGTGGGGCCGCGCGAGATCCACGGGCCTCATGGTTCTCCCCATGTTTGAAGGTTGGCACGCTGATTGCAGGTGTCTGACGCCCTGACTTTAAACCGAAACATCAAATATACGATCGAATCCATGGCAACTGACGAGTCACTGCACACCGCCGTCGAGCGGTTTCTGAACGAGCGGGGACAGCGGCCCCGCCTCCTGGGCCTGGGCGAGCCCTTCCACGGTGAGGAGACCTTCCCGCGCCTGCGCAACGACCTGCTGCGGGGGCTGGTCGACCACGGGCACTGCCGATGCGTCGCGCTGGAATCGGACTGCCTCGCGGGGCGGCTGGTCGACGACTACGTACGCGGCGGCACCTGGCACCTCGACCAGGTGATGGCCGACGGCATCAGCCACGGGTTCGGGGCCTCCCCGGCCAACCGCGCGCTGGTGGAATGGCTCGGCGAGCACAACCGGGTGCGCGCTCCGGCGGACCAGGTGCGTTTCGCCGGATTCGACGCGCCGATGGAGAACAGCGCGGAGAGCGGGGCACACAGCCCCCGGGCCGCCCTCGACGTACTGCACACCTTTCTCGCGGCCAACAGCACGACCGTGCCGCACGAGTGGAGCCGGATCGAGGATCTGCTCGGCGACGAAGCCCGGTGGACCGATCCCGCCGCCACGATGGACCCCTCGCGGTCGATCGGCGACTCGGCCGAGGTCCGCGAGCTGCGGCTGATCACCGACGATCTCGGCCGGCTACTCACCTCCCGGGCACCCCAGTTCACCGAGGACGCCGCGTCGGACGCTCTGTGGGACGCCGAACTCGCCGCCCGCACCGCCACCGGACTGCTCGCCTACCACGCGGTCCTGGCCCGGACCGATCCCGAGGAGCGAATGGAGAGCTGCATGGGCATTCGCGACGCGATGATGGCGGCGAATCTGCGCGCTCTCGCCACCCGGGAACACGACCACGGCCACGGGCCCGTCCTGGCGTTCACCCACAACGAGCACCTGCGGCGCAACGCGGCACGGAACGTGCGGTGGAGCCCGGCCGGCGCCCACCTCTCCCGTGCGTACGGTGCGGACTACGCCGCGGTCGCCACCGCGATCGGCTCGGCGCCGCACCGGGGCATCGGCGAGCCACCGGCGAACACCGTGGAAGGTCTACTGGCCGCGACCACCTCGGCGCCACGGCTGGTGCCCCTCGCCGAACTGACCGAGCTGGTCGCGGGAGCGGCCACCACCCTGACCACGCGCACGACGGAGAACCGCGGCTACTTCCCGCTCGACCCTGCCACGCTCACCGACTTCGACGCGGTCCTGTTCCTGCCCCGCATCGCCCCGCCCGGCCCGGCGGGGGAAGCACGGTGGGCGAGTCCGGCTCAGACGCCGTCGCCGTCCTGACCCCGCACGGGGCGATCGTCGGAGCCGCACGCCGAGACCGCCCCGGCGCGC